>ONGM01000212.1 GCA_900317365.1 uncultured Planctomycetota bacterium | reverse complement strand
CGCTATTTTCTTTTCGGGCTATTTCCTTTTGGGCGAAACGAGCAAGTACGCGCCGCGACCGGGGAACTTCACCGTAATCGCCGACCCGTCGCTCGCAAAGGTTTCGACCGCCCCGCTCTTCGGATCCAGTTTCGTCCATTCCTGCGATTCGAACTCAACGCCGTCGACCCCGTCGAGTCGGAACGTTACCTCCGCCGGCTCGACGACCGCGTTCGCCACCAGGAAAACGTAGCGTCCTTCCCGTTCGAACGCGCCTTCAATACAGCTCGGATATCCCGGCGTCGGGGTCAGGCGCGGACCGGTAAAGTCGCCGAAGAGTCGTGCGACGTCTTCCCAGGTTTTCGGGGCGTCTTCGTCGGAAACGCGAAAGACTTTGAAGTCGGGGTCCGCCCAATCGTATTCGATCTTCTCGGAGCCTTGCGGGAAGATCACGCCGCGAAACTTTCCGCGCAGTCGCGCCGCCTCGTCGGGATCGTTAGGCGACTTCGAGAGGTTTTGCAGAGTTTTGCGATCGACGACGTCGAAGGAGGTCTGAACTCGCCCGAGGCCGTTCCCGATGATTTCGAAGGACGAGATCAGCTCCCCGGCGCGCGCCGACTGATTCGAGACGCCGTATTTTTCAGTAACCGGCTTGAATTCGCTCTGCATTTCCTCAATCGGGTAATAGAGGAGAACCTGGCGAACCGGAACGGCGTCGCGCAAAACGGCGTTGAGTCGCCCGACGTATCGGCAGTAGTTCCGGTGCGTCTCCTCGTTCCGATAAGGCGCGCCGCCAACGTTGTAATACAGGTTAAATTCGGTAACGCCGAACGCCGCCTGCCACGCCGCCGCCGATTCCATCGTTTCCAAATTCGCAGGCTGGCGATCCCCGGAATTGAGCTGGGAGAAATCGCTGATCTCCGTCATGACGCGTCGCTTTCCGATAAAGGTCGCCGCCGAACACGGAAACGCCGCCGCCTGCCAACAGCCGTAATAATACATAAGCGGCTCCGACGTCAACATGTCCAGACCGGGCAAATCGAACGTCTTTAAGATTTCCAGCTTATTCCCGTCGAGGGGAACGTGCATAATGATATTCTCTTCGTAGAGGGTGTGCCCCGAGGCGACGGGTCCGTTCGGGTCTTCACGGCAAAAATCGCGAATCTGCTCGTAATATCGTTTGCGATCGAGTTCGCCGAGGAGGCTCCAGAAATTGCGGCGCGTCCGCTTGTCCTTCTCGGAGTCCCCTTCAAAGAGGGACTTGAAATTCGGGCGCAGGCTTTCGCCGTAGGCGGCTCGATACTGATCTTCGAGGTCGTAAACCCAGGAGACGACGGGGAGGCATTTCTTATCTTTGAGAATCGGATCGATTTCCGGCACGCGGGAACGAATATGTTCTTCCTGAATAATCCCGAGGTTGGCGGCCATCATGGAAGGCTCGTCGGTGAAGAACGCCTCGACGTAGTCGTAGAGGTCTTTGAGTTCCGCGCGATAGCGGCGGTGGGTAACGTCGAGGAACCGTTGGGTCGCGGCGGGATCGAGCGGGTTCGGATAGCGGCGCGCCTGGAAGACGTTGTTGCTCGAATGGGTGAACTCGTAGCAGTCGCGAACGAAGTAAGGCGGGTCGTGTTTCGGATCGAAGGCGAGCTCTTGGGCGCGCAGATCGGGGCGGCCTTGGAGAACGGCGCCGCCTGCGGCGAGGCTGGGGTATCCGTCTTCGTCGTAGATCCACATTCTCATCCCGGCGTCTTTTATATTCCGGGCGCCCTTAACGAAGCGCGCCCAATTGTCGTCGGATCGGACGTACCCTTCCCCTCCGACGTTCACAACGAGCCCGCCAAGCCCGCACTGATCGCGGAAATATTCGACGGTTTTTATATCGGCGAGGTCGCGTCCGTGCACGATCTGGAGAGGTCGAAAGACGCGGGGAGGGGCGGCGAAATCTTTGAGCCATTCGGAGGAGAGGAACGGCGCGTCTTTGGCGTCGTATTCAATTGTGTCGGCAGGCGAGGCAGACTCGGTCGAGCCTGGGGCGACGACCGTTCCGTTGGAGGCGGGCGCGGAGGCAGGCTCGTCCGCAAGTCCGGGGTTCAAGGCGCCGAAAGAGAACGCCGACGCCACGAGCGCCGCCGCAAAAGAAAGATAGAAACGCATGCGCAATCTCCCACAAAAATTTCCGAAAAAACGAGGCGCGCGATCGGGTCGGCCGCGCGTCGAAACAAGGCTGAACGATTCCAATATACCGCGTCGTCAAGCGAGGCGCAAGCGTTGTGAAAGGCGCTACGAAAATCGGCGCGCGCAATTGACGCCAGGCGCGCGGAACGTAAGATTGACGCGTAGCCCGCCTGCAGGCAACGTTAGGCGGGCGAGAAGAATTCGGAAGAGAAAAGAATGCGCGAAGAACTCATACAAGAATTTCGACGAACCGGGCTACGATTCGTCGCGACGATCCTCGGCGGCGGCTCGGCGTTTATTTCAGACTACCTAGCGATTCCCGGCGCGTCGTCGAGCTTTCTCGAGGCGCAAACGCCGTACGCGCGCGCGGCGACGAAACGCGTTCTCGGATTCGAGCCGGAAAATTACGTCTCCGAACAGACCGCGTTGAGGCTGGCGAGCGTCTCCCTCGCGCGCGCCGAATCGTACTCCCGCGACGACGGTATCGATCGCGTCGACGATCTCATTGGAATCGGCGCCACCGCAACCCTCGCGACGACCGTCGCAAAGAAAGGCGATCATCGCTGCCGCTGCGTCGCGCGCGGACGTTTCGGAACCTTCTCCGCCGCTATTACGTTAAAGAAAGGCGCGCGAACTCGCGCCCAGGAAGAACGAATCGCCGCCGATTTCATTCTGTCGACGCTCCTCTTCGCCGCCCAACGTCGCGACGAGGCCGCCTCGCCCGACCGACTCTGGCGCGAATCGGAAACAACCGACTTCTTTCAGACCGACGAACCGCTCTTCCCCGAAGATAAGGCGACGCTGACCTGGATCGGAGTCGACCCGATAAGCGACGACTTTCTCCGCAATCGCGTCTCGCGGCCCGACGCGCTCGCGGCGATCCAATGGCAAAAGGGCGCGATTACCGCCCTCAAACTCGCCGACGGGCGCGAACTCGCCGTCGAGTCCGACCTGTCCGACGCCCTCGCGAACGTCGCGACCCGCGCCAAAACGCCCGCCTCGCAGTCGCCTTCCGCGCCACGACGCGCTATCTTTCCCGGATCCTTTAACCCGCCCCATCGCGGGCACCTCGCAATCGCGCAAAGAACCGCCGCAAAGACCGGCGCGAACGTCGAATTTGAACTCTCCGCGCGAAACGTCGACAAGCCGTCCCTCGATCCGCTCGAACTCGCGCGACGCGCCAAAGCGCTCAACGCCCTCGCCCCGGAAAACCCGCTCTGGATCTCGAACGCGCCTCGATACGTCGAAAAGGCGACCCTCTTTCCCAACGCGACCTTCGCGCTCGGCGTCGATACGATTCTCAGGCTGGCGGACCCGAAATACGCGAACAATTCCGTCGCCGAACGGGACAAGGTCGTTGAAACGCTCGAAAAGCAAGGGGCCAGATTCGTCGTCTTTCAGCGGAAAATCGCCGGTAAAACGCTCTCGACGAACGAACTGCGCGACGCCCTCCCGCCTCGTCTCGCAAGCCTCTGCGAGTTCGTGCCGGAGTCCGAATTTCTCGACGACGTCTCCTCGACGGAACTCCGACGCCAGGCGCGCGACGTCGGAGCGTAATCCGTTCGGAATCTCCAGGCGCTATTCCGCCGGCTTTTCAACGGAATAGAGGGGCGAGACGTCTTCCCCGGCGTCCCCCCAGTTCGTCTTCAGCCCGACGTCTTTCAGGGAGAATCCCGCCAGCTCTTCGAGCCACGCCCGAAGCGCCTTGCGCTCCGTGAGAAACGCGTCGTCAGCGGAAAGCGCGAGCTTCGCCGGGTCTTTGACCCCGAGCTTCGCAAGGTCAGGCGTCGACTCCCATTGCAAATTCCCGACGAATACCTCCAGCCCGTCCCCGTTCCGCTGGAAAACGCCGCAGTTGATCGCCTTATTGTCAACGACGTAATTCCGGTCGATGTGCTCCAAAATCTCGTCGAAGAACGGGTAACGCGAGCGATACAGATCGTTGTCCGCGTTTTTCGGGAAACGTTCCGTTACAAATTGCGCGTAACGATCGTTGCGCCACGGGCTAAAGCTCAACGCCTGCTTGCAGTTCACGAACACGTTCTTTTCCGCGTAATTGTCTTTCCCGCCGTGAATCTGGATTCCGCCGAACATTCCGCCTGAAGAGCGATAGAAGACGTTTTCCTTCATGACGACCCCGGAGATCGAGTCGTCGAGTCGAACGCCCGCCTGACCGCAGAGCGCAAAGGACGACCCGATATGACGCCATAGGTTCCGCTCGATAACGATTCCGCGAAATCCCGGATCGCAGTAGACGTCTAGCCCCGCCTGATCGCTGTATTCCAAAACGACCGAATGAATCTCGTTCCGCGCTATGTAAATATCGTTGCCGTCGGTGCGGAACGCGTGATGCGGCGAATTGCAAATCAAATTGTTCGTCGCGATTATACCGCAGCCGTCCGCCGCAAGCGCAGGCGCGTAAACGCGGTCGATTCGGCTAAAATCGCTTACGTAATTATTCGTCATGATATGATAGCACGGCGTCAGTTTGTCCCGATCGCCGCCGCTGATCACGACCCCGCGCGCGCCCAGACAACGGAGGCGAGAGTTCAAAACGCCGCAGAACGTTCCGTTCGTTATCTTAACGGCGTCCCCGCCCATCTGCTCAACGACGCAATTGTCGACGTAGCAACGCCTGCAATTCTTCATGAGAACCGCGCTCGCGCGACCCCCGCTGAAGGTTACGTCGCGGATAATCGTGTCCGTCGCGTTCTCCAACTCCACGAATCGCTCCGAAAATTCGTCGTATTCCACCTTGGCGTTCGCAAGCGCTTCGGCGCTCTCCAAACCTTTCGGAGGATAGAAAAGAAGCGTTCCGCTCCCCTGATCGACGTAATATTCCCCCGGCGCGTCGAGTTCCTCCAAGACGTTCACGAAATAATACGTAAACCGTCCCGAACCGTTCTCGTAGTCGAACGTGATCGTCTTCGCGTCCCGATCGATCGCCAAAACGCGGCGCATATTCGCCGCCCATTCCCACTGGTAAAGCCCGAACGCCCAAACGTCGTCGACCGTCGGGTCGCCTGTCAACTTCCAGCCGTCGACGCGGTCAAAGTCGTAACGGAAGCTCGACGACTTCTCCGGCGCCCCCTCGACCTCCGCCTTTTCGCCAAATTTCAGCGGCTCCTCCCCTAAATTCGGCCAGCGCGCGAGCGTCTGCGCCTCGCCGTTCAAATAGAGCGTCGGCGTCGGCTTAAGACGATCCGACGCCCCGTAACCGCGATTCGCAAGTCGACCGAGATCCTTGACGCCCGACGCTAAAAGATCGGCGACGAACACCTTGTCGCGCGCCCCCGACGGTATCCGCTCAACGAGCGCCGCGACCGACGCGTTCCCCAACGACGCCGCAGTCGCCGACGAAAATTTCGAAATTCGGCGCGCGCCCGTTATCTTCACCTCGCCCGGCGTCGTCGCCTTGACGAGAACGTTCTCAACCCCGTCGAGCTTCGCCGCGCGCGTCGCGTAATATTCCCCCGGCGCCATCGAGACGACGATCCGGCGCTTCTCACCTTCCGCGCGAAGGCGCGCCGCCTCCTCGAACGCCGCCGCCAAACTACCGAACGGCGACGATTCCGAACCGTCCCCTGCGTCGGAGCCCGTCGGCGACGCGTAGATCGTCGCCGCCGTTCGATCCCGACGCTCGCGCGCCGCGTCCGCGTACATCGACATTGCGTCGCGCTCCATGCGCCGCGCGGCGTCGACGAGCGCCTCGTACTTGTTCAGTTTCGCGAACGTCGCCGACTCCTTCTTAAATTTCGCGCGCAACGCGTCGAGCGAACGCTGAGCGCTCCGCGCAATGGACGAATATCGCTCCGCCGCCTCGCGCGCCTTCGCGACGTTCGCGCGCGCGCTCGTCCCCCCGCGAAGAAGCGAGTTCGCGCCGCCTCGTCCCGTCGTCTCCTGCGGCTTGCGAGCCTCCGCGACCCGCTCCGACGCCTGCGTAAAGAGCGTCTGAAGTCGCTCCGCGCTCTCGCCGAATCGCGCCAGCTCCGCCGCCGTCGGCTCGGCGCTCGGCTCCGACGACATGACGACTTCCGTCGCGCCGAAAATGAGATCCGCGTATCGCTCAAATTCGTCGATCTCCTCAACTGCGGCCCCCGCCGACTTGAATTTCTTCGCAAGGAACGCGACGACGACGTCCGAGACCGTCTCGCGCGCGCTCGGCGTCAGATCCTCGTCGAGCGCCAACTTCAAATCGTCGATCGATTCGACCAATCGCGTCGTTCCGACGTTCGAAAACGCGGAATCGAGCGCGTTTGACAACGCAATCTCCTCCGCCGAACGCGTCGCCGTCAGCGCCGCGATCTCAGGCTCCGCGAGCGCCCTCCTCCAGATCTGAACCGCGCCCACCTTCATTCGATTCGATCCGACGCCAAACCCGCCAAACCCGACGTTGATTCGCCCGTCCCCCGGCTCGACGACGCCGTCAAAGCGCGTCTCCGCCTCCTTCGCGCCGTCGACGTACAGCGTTCCGACCCGCGTCTCCTTATCGTACGCAACGACTAAAATCCGACGCGGACCCGCCGCCTTGCCGCGCGCCGATCGCGCCGTCGAAGCGCCCCCTGATTTGCCGAGCTGGAATGAAAAACGACCGTCTCGCCAGTCGTAAATCAGCCTCAGTCCGTCGTGCCAACCGCTCGACACGTTGAAAATCATTCCGAGTTGATCGCCGTTCCCGACTTCGGACCCCGGCGCAAGAACCGCAACGTCGACCGCGACGGAAAACGATCCGCGCCACGCGTCCGGCTCGACTTCAAATTTCACCGAATTGTCAACAAGCTCCTGATCGACGGCGAAACGCGCGTCCTGCCCTCGCGTCGACTCGACGACGCCCAAAATAGAAAACGCGAAGACGAACGTCGACGCGACCGTCAACGCCGCGACTCGGCGGATTGATCGTAGAAACGGAACGAAGCTCATGCGATTTACCCTTAACGACATGCGATTTTGCTCCCAAGTGTGCGTCGACGGCGCCCGGTTCATCCGGTCGCGACGCGCCCGACGCTCTCCGCGATATTGTAACCTCTGCGAAATGTTTAGGCAAGTGAAAATAGACAAGAGAAATCCGTAGCGCACGCCGGAAAACTTTCTTACGACTCGATTCCGGATTTTTATCGTCCGCCCCTTGCGCGAGAACGATCTTGTGTTAAAATAAGAAAGCGTTTTGTTCAACCGTCGTCGCGACGGAGCGACGACTGCGAATACGATTCAACGTCTTTTAAGGGACAAAACATAGTCAAACATATTTGCGAAATCAACCGGTCGCGAGCGGCTAGTCGATTTCCTACCTCTTGAGGTTTTAGTCATGACGATCATGAACAAGGAAGAAAAGCAAGCGCTGATTAAGGAATACCAACTGTCCGATTCCGACGTCGGATCCCCCGAAGTCCAAGTCGCGATCCTTACGAAAAAGATCAACGCGTTGACGGAACACATGAAGGCGAACAAGAAGGACTTCTCGACCCGTCGCGGCCTTCTCGCCATGGTTAGCAAGCGTCGTCGTCTTCTCGACTATCTCAAGAGCAAGGATCAATCCCGCTATTTCTCGCTCATTAAGCGACTCGGTATCCGTCGCTAACGCGTCAAAGAATCGTCGCTCCTCCCCCGTAACGCGGAGGGCGACGATTTTTATTTGTATTGTCGCCGCGCGACGTTACGTTCCCCCCCAGAAGCGCACGCGCGCTCGGAACTCAACGTCTTACAAACATTCCCCGTTCTTTTTCTTCGCGTCGCGTTCTTTCGAGCGTCGACCGTCGATTAAGTCGATTCACTGCGGCGCGCCTTTCCATATTTCAGTCATTTTTATTCATTCAATGCGGCGGCGTATTGTTGCGTTTGCCAATACGCCTTGAATTGCCTTGGATTGCGCGTCGCTCAGCATTAGTAATTTCGCTCGGACGAAGTAGGCTCCGAGCGAGCAATGGAAAACGTTTAGGTAGTAATGAAAACTAGAGTCGAAAAACAGATTGGAAGCGGTCTGCTTTGGATTGAAACCGGTGAATTAGCAAAGCAAGCTCACGGAAGTTGCCTCATTGGATACAACGACAACGTCGTTCTCTGCGCAACCACGACGGCGCCGAGTAAGCCGGGCGCCGATTTCTTCCCGCTAACGTGCGATTATCGCGAACGCGTCGCCGCCGCCGGTAAGTTCCCCGGCGGGTTCCTCAAGCGCGAAGGACGACCCGGGCTCAAGGAAGTTCTCACCGCAAGATTAATCGACCGACCGATTCGCCCGCTCTTCCCGAAGGGGTTCTATAACGACGTCCAAGTTTTTGCAAACGTCCTCTCGTGCGATCGTCAGGTAGATCCGGACGTGGTCGCCATGAACGGGTGCTCCACGTGCTTGCAACTAAGTCCCCTCCCCTTCCAGGGTCCGCTCGCGTCCGTGCGTATCGCGTACGTCGACGAAGAGTTCATTCCGTTCCCGACGGTCGAGCAACTCGACAAAAGCGAACTTGACCTCGTCGTCTCCGGGAACATGGAATCGGTCCTCATGATCGAAGGCTTCGCGCACGAAATGCCCGAGCCGAAAATGTTCGAAGCGATTATGACCGCGCACAGCTACGTTCGACAAATCTGCGAACTGCAGCTCGAACTCGTCGAAAAAGTCGCGCCGGAAAAAATGTCCTTCACGCCGATCAATACGCAGCCGCTTTACGACGCGCTCATGGCGAAATATTACGACGAGTTCCGCGCCGCAAAGAAGACGAGCGGCAAACTCGCTCGCGCCGCCGCTTGCGACGCCGTTAAAGAGAAGGCTCGCCAAGAGCTCGTCGTCGAAACGACAGAAGAAACCGAAGAACCCAATCTTTTCGGTCCTGATTACTTCGAAGTCGCGTTCAACGATTTCGTCGAACGCGTCGTGCGCGACATTATCCTGTCGCAAGAGCGCCTCGACGGTCGCGGCGTCAAAGAAGTTCGCCCGATCGAATGCCGTATCGACGTTCTTCCGCGCGTCCACGGCTCCGCCCTATTCCAACGCGGCGAAACGCAAGCGCTCATCACCGTTACGCTCGGAACGTCCAAGGACGAGCAACGCGTTGAAGGCCTCTTCGACGAGTACACAAAGCGCTTCATGCTCGATTACAACTTCCCGCCTTATTCCGTCGGCGAATGCAAGCCGTACCGCGGCGTCGGTCGTCGAGAATACGGCCACGGCGCCCTCGCGGAAAGAAGCGTTAAGCCGGTCATGCCCGATCCGGAAGACTTCCCCTACTCCGTCCGCGTCATCTCCGATATTCTCGAGTCGAACGGTTCAAGCTCCATGGCGACCGTCTGCGGCGCGACCCTCGGGCTCATGTCCGCCGGCGTCCCGATCGTCAACCCGGTCGCCGGTATCTCCATCGGACTCGTTAAAGAAGAAGACGGTCGATGGATCACGATCACCGACATTATGGGGGACGAAGACCACTACGGCGATATGGACTTCAAAGTCGCCGGCACGCAAAACGGCGTTACCGGT
This sequence comes from uncultured Planctomycetota bacterium, assembly GCA_900317365.1. GTDB lineage: Bacteria > Planctomycetota > Planctomycetia > Pirellulales > Thermoguttaceae > RUG369. The sequence continues at coordinate 4,478 of ONGM01000212.1, read as the reverse complement.
ATTCAGCTCGACCTGAAGACGAACGGTATTTCGAAAGAGATTATCGCGCAAACGCTCAAGCAAGCGCGCGAAGCTCGCATCGGCATTCTTCGCAAAATGCTCTCCGTCGCGCAACGTCCCGCCGACGAAGTCTCGCAATACGCGCCGCGTCTGCTCCGCACCAAGATCGATCCCGATAAGATCGGTCTGCTCATCGGCCCCGGCGGCAAGACGATCCGCGGAATTCAAGACTCGACCGGCGCGTCCGTCGAAGTCGACAACGACGGCGTCGTGTGCGTCGCCGCCGCCGATCAGGCGAGCGCGGAAGCCGCGATGAACGAAATCTCGAAACTCACCGCAACCGTTGAAATCGGTAAGATTTACGAAGGCGTCGTGACGAGCGTTCAAGCGTTCGGCGCTTTCATTGAAATCCTGCCCGGTCGCGACGGTCTCTGCCATATTAGCGAACTCTCCGACGGTTACGTCGACAATATCAACAACTTCTGCAAGGTTGGCGATAAGTTCGAAGTCAAGGTGATCGCGGTCGACGAGCAGAATCGCATTAAGCTGAGTCGTCGCGAAGTCCTCCGCGAACGCGGACTTTCCGATCGACCGGAAGGCGAAGAACCGACCGCCGAATACGACGATCGTCAGGACGACCGAAGGGACGACCGCCGCGACGAGCGAAGGGACGACCGCCGCGAACGTCCGCGCCGCGAAGCCCCGAGACGTCCGCGTCGCGACGACCTCTAATCGGAACGAATCCGTCGCTAATTTGGGCGACTACTGAAATTACCGCCGAAGCGTTCGCGCTCTCGGCGGTTCTTTTTCCCATTCGACTTTACCTATCGACTTTCCTCTTCGACTTTCTATTCGACGCCTGCGGAAAGACGATTTCATTTGGGAAAAATCAAAGATTAAATATCAAAAACGTTTGCAAAACGTCGCGGGGTCTGGTAGAATTGCCCGCGCTAGATCGTTTTATATTCGACGCGGCGTCCACTTCCGCCGCGCGCCGCATTTGTCGACGCTTTTTAATCGCGTCGGCTCAAATACTTGGGAGTTACTACTTTAATGAGTCGATCCTATACTCTTCGCGCTATCCTCTTCGGCGCGCTTACCTTCGCTTTCTGCGCGACTCCGTTCGTCGCAAACGCCGACGACGCCGCTCCGAAAAAAGCCAAAAACGTCATTCTCTTCATTGGCGACGGAAACGGCTTTAACTCGGAAATTCACGGTACTTACTATCATACCGGCGAAGGGCTTGGCGGCGAGTCTTATCACAAATTCCCCGTAGTCCTCGGTTCCGCCACCTTCATGGTTCACAAGCATTCCGACGGTACCGCCGTTTGGGATCCGCTCACGGAACCCGAAAAGAACCAAGGATACGTCTCCAAGGAATTCTGGAAGAATATGGACGGCGCGAAATGGCGTCCGACGAACACGGAAGTTACAGACTCCGGCGCTTCCGCGACCGCTATCAACACCGGTATTAAAACCCTCAATTCCTACGTTAGTAAGAATGCGAAAGGCGAAAACCTTGAGAACTTCGCCGATCTGAACTACAAAGTTGGTCGAGCCGTCGGTATCGTCTCGACCGACCAAATCTCGCACGCGACCCCGGCCGCCTCCTCCGCTCATAATATCAACCGCAACAACTACGCGGAAATCGGTAAAGAGCAAATTGACGAGCTTCCTCTCACCGTGCTCATCGGCTCCGGACACCCCTGCTACAATAACGGTAAAGCGATTGATAAGAAACCGGAAGAACTCGACTATAAATTCGTCGGCGGACGCGAAGTCTGGGACGCCGTTAGCAAGAACGACGGGTACAAAGGCTGGACTTTCATCGACGATCGTCCGCAATTCGCCGAACTCGCCGCCGCGACTCCCGATAAGAAAGCCGATCTTCCCAAGAAACTCCTCGGTATCTGCCGCACCACCGGCGACGTACCCGCTGTCGACGGCTGCATTCACGATCCCAACTTCACCGCGCAACATTATGGTCAAGAAGCGGTAGACCACATTCCGACGCTCGCCGAAATGACGCTCGCGACCCTCAATATCGTTTCACAAAATGAAAACGGCTTCTACTGCATGATCGAAGGCGGAAATATCGACCATGCGAACCACTCGAACGACGCCGCGAAATCCGCGCGCGAACACGTCGGGCTCGCCAACGCGATCGACGCCGCTATCGAATGGGTTGAAAAATACTCCTCTTGGGACGAAACCCTCATGATCGTTACCGCCGACCACGAAACCGGTCAAATCTGGGGCGAAGGAACCTTCGACGATATCGACGGAAACGGTCGCTGGAGCAAAGAAGACGAATTCATCGACTTCCAACCGGTTCCGAAAACGGAAAAAGGCAAGGTTCCCGCTATCCAATACGCTTCCGGTAGCCACACCAACACGCTCGTCCCCGTCTTCATTAAAGGCGCCGGCTCCGAAGTCGCAAAATATTTCGTGCGCGGAAACGACCCGAAAGCCGCAAAATTCTGGGGCTTCTCTGGAAATTACATCTACAATAGCGATATTTTCAACATTATGTCGACCGCTTCCGGTATCCACCGCTAATTGAATCGATCCGCGCGTTGCGTTTGCGACGCGCCGCGTTACAATAGAAAGAGCGCGCTCCGCAACGTCGCGGAACGCGCTCTTCACGTTTTATCGTTCAGGCAACCCAATGACGCGACCTCAGGCGCTCTTCGCGCTCGCGCTCGCCGCGACGCCGTGGCTACTCGCTTTCGCGCCGAAGCCGCGCAATCTCAAGCGCGCTCAATTCGCGCCCCTCTTTCTCATCGCCTCGCGTCAAGCCCGGCGACGCCGCGATCTCAGGCGAATCGTTACCGCCGCCGCGCGCTCGCTACTCATCGCAGCGCTCGTCTTACTCTGGGCGGAACCCGACGCGCTAGCCCCGACGCTACGCGAGGCGCGTTCCGCCAGCCCGCCCGCCGCGCAAACGCAGCCCGCGCTACGCGTACTCGTCGTCGACGCCGCGCCCTCGCTCGACGATTCTCTCAACGCCGCCGACTACCTCGTCGCCGCGTTCAAATCGCGCGGCGACGCGCAGGCGAACGTCGAACGACGCGAACTCCTCAACGCGCTCGCCGACCCGCCGCAGCGCGAGGCTTACGACGTCGTCTTCCTCGCCGATCTCGAATCGCCGACCGACGACGTCTGGGCGGCGCTCGACGCCTTCCTCGCCGGAAACGATCGCGCCGCCGTCCTCTGGGTCGGCGACCGCGCGGCGCCCGAAGCCTGGAACGACGCGTTCGCGAAGCGCGGCGTCAACGCCGAGGCGAGGCGACTCGAAATCGACCCCGCAACGCCGCCGACGTTCCGCTCCGCGAGGCGCGCCGACGCCGAACGCCTCTTCGCGCGACGCTTTCCCGACTTCGAAAACTCCGGGCTCGACGCGCTCCCGATCGCCCGCGCGATTCCTTGCTATGTCAGTCAAGGCGACGTCTTCCTACGCGACGCGAGAACGAACGCGCCGATCTTTACGAGAATCGCGCCGCGCCTCTTCTGGTTCGGCGCGTCCCCAACGCAAAACGCCGGGGCGCTCGGCGTTTTACCGAGTTTCCCGGCGTTGGCGGAAGAGGTCGCGCGCGTCGCCGTCGATCGATCCGACGCGCAAGGCGAGGCGACGAGGCGCGAACGCGGCGCCCTTAACCTCGCGCTCTGGGCGATCGTCGCCCTCGCCGCGATCTGGGAATGCGCATTCGCTCGCCCGCGCGAAAGGAAGCCCGACTAATTCTCCGCCGCCTCACCTTCCTTCGTTTCTTCCGTTGCCTTCGTTTCTTCCGCAACGTCCTCGTCGACGCTCGCGCCCCACGCTTCGAACTCGACGACTCCGCGCGGCGCGAGCGGGAACGTCGATTCGAAATCGGTCAGGCGAATCGACGTCGTTCGACGCTTCGCGAACTCGAACGTCTGCGGCTCCGACGTTCCCTTAAGATCGATCGTTTCGGACGTCCCGTCGGAGAAAACGAGGCGAGCGAGCGTCCAGGTCGACGCGACCTCGAAATCGCCGCAGAGCTGAATCACGACGCGATCGACTTCGACGGTCGCGCCAAAGTCGACCTGGAACCATAAGTCGGTGCGAAGATTCGGAATCCACGCAGGCGAGGCGCCCGATTCGGCGGCGAACCGACCGTCGATCGCGTTTTTCGCGGCGCACGCGAGGCTCCACGCCCGTTCGCTATTCGTCGTCGCGTGCGGATAGAGCTCGACGTCCATTTCGTCCCAGCATTGAACGTCGGAAGGATTGACCGCGAGATTCCGATAGACGTTCTCCGCCCCCGATTTCCGCGCCAGACTCGGAACTTTGCGCGATAAAAGTCGAGTAACAAACTCTTTCCGATATTCCGGGCCGCCGCGATCGAACTGCTCGAACGCTTCCAAATGCGGCGCGTCCCCCGATTTCTCGTAGGCGATCTTCTTCGCGATATTGTCCCGCACGATTTCGGCGTTCCGCTCGCGTTGCGCAAGGT
>ONGM01000266.1 GCA_900317365.1 uncultured Planctomycetota bacterium | reverse complement strand
TTCGGATCCGGCTTGGGCGTCGGCTTCGGTTTGACGTTTCCGATCGGAAGATCGATTTGCTCACGTCCCGTAATCTGAAGATCCTTGTCGACGGACTTCGTAGCTTCTACAAACTCATCCCAGACGTCGTCGGCGAGATCGGTCGCCAGCGCTTTCGAATACTGTCCGGAATCGGAGGGAAGACGACGACTCGTAACGAGAACAGAAATCGTTTCTTCGCCAAAAACCGATCCGGCAACTTCAAAATCGAAGTTCATCGCTTTTGAAGGGTAGACGACCGTCTCGTCGGCGCGAATCGTATTATCGGACCAGAACTTATTCGGAACGATTAGCGAACGCTTTCCTTCCGAGTTGTAATGCAGAACGTAAAGGTACCCGGAGATCGGCGCCGTAATTTCAAGCGACAGTTTGTCCCCTTCATGGTAAACGCCGTCTTCGTGGTTCAAGACAACGCTCGGCTTCTCTTGCTCAGGCGCATCCGAACCGTTAATAATCAGATCGTACGAAGGGACGACGTCTTTTTGCCCCTGCTTTTTCTTAGGCTGCGGCTTCTGTTTTTGAATGCCGGGAGCCGCAGGTCTAGGAGGAAGGATCACGTCAGCCGAAACAGGTTGGACGTAAGTCAGAAACGCGCCGAGCGCAAACGCGACGCCGACGAATGCGGCAAACAATTTTTTCATCTATATCCACCTTATGCAAATGTAACGTTCGAAAGATCATCGGAACGCCGCGCTAGTGAGCGTTCTCACCGTCGCCGACAACGGAGGGATCGCCGACGTAAATCGTTTCTTCGTCGTGCGCGAACGCGCCGAGCGTTTCGACGAACTCTCGCGTTGTTTCGAGATCGTCGTAAGCCGCCGCCTTAATTGACGGGGCGACGCGCAAAAGGAGCTTTTGCCAATCGAGACGACTCGCCGTTCCTTCGGACGCGGCGACGGATTTCTCCCCCTCTGAGCCTTCTTCGCTCGCCTCTTCAACTGCGTTCCCGTCGATGATCGAAGCGCCTGAGATCGCGAGCGGACGCTCGAGAACGATTCCTTTAACGAGATATTCCCCAACCGGCTCGCCGACCTGCCAGGTATACCCGACGTCGCCGGGAAGATCGACGAGTTCGTTCGCCGGAATCGGCGCGACGTCGCGCGTCAACGGATAAAGAAGCGAGATTTCGCCGTTCGGATCGACGACGAAGACGTAAAGATAGCCCTCGCGCTCCGAACGAACCGTTAGACGCAGATCGTCCCCAACCGCGACGGTTCGCGAAAGACCTTCGACCGACAACTCAAAGTCAAAGCTGGATTTTTGGCAGTCGATCATTCCGACGACCGTTGCAAAATCGACCATATTGTCAAAGATTTCGCCCTCGTCGTCTGCGACGTTCGAACCGCCGTTCTCATTTTCTTCTTCGCCGTTTTCAGGCGTAACTTCAGGTTCGTCGTATGCGATATTGGGGATCGGCGGTTGCGGTCGCGGTCGCGTTACGCGAGTAAAACTGCGCGCTATTTTGACGTCAAGATACGGATTTTCGGTTGCGATTCCGTCGGGAATCCACGCAAAGTCAGGGTGGTTCGTTACGCTTGAGCCATACCAGCGCGCCGTTGAGGGAACGAACCGACCGTTGATTTTGCGAACGGTAAAATAGTAGGTCTGTTTAATTGGTTGAACTCCGACGAAATCGGGCCAAACGGCGTCGTCCGCCATGAGTACTTCAAGCGTTGCGAAATGAACGTCGCCGGAATACGGCTGAATCGAAATTCGATACCAATAGACCGGGTAATTCCACACAGGCGCGCCCGGTTCCGCGTCGATCACGACCGCCTTTCCGAGGTCGTGAACATATTGACGCAATACGGACCAGAACTGAATCGGGTTAATATCGGCGTAAGCCGCGCCGTTATTGTTGCCATAATATCGTGAACCGTATGATTGAGAGGAATCGGAGTCGTGAACGCAAGACAGGAGCCCTTTTTGATCGCCGACGGAAAGTCTGACCTTGCGTCCTAGATACGTTACGACGACGGCTCTTTTCGGCTCAGGCTCCATGACGCTCGCGGCGGCGAAACCGTGGCATAGACCTTCCCAACCAAGCGAAGCGCCGCCCATATTAGCGTTCTTCCACGCGGCGGCGCGCGAACCGGTCAACGCGTCGTATTTCTGCAACGGTCCGAGAATTTCGCGATGAGAATTCGGCCACCAGTACCCGGACCAAACCGGCTTGCTCACTTTGCCGGATTCCTGAAAGACTTGCTGAGCGTCAACGACGGAAGGACCGAACGCAAACGCAACTAGGGCGCAGATCGCCGCGCCTAAAATAATGTGTTTATTCATATTGAATCGTCCTCGCCGCTAGTCTTGCAAATGAGTTTCCACGAGAACCGATTCGCGATCGCCGTTTTGCGAGTATGCAGGCCACGGTGCGTTCGGCGTCCAAATCTGCTTGCACGTCCCAAGTTCGCCGAGGGAGAGTTCGACCTCGATCGTTTCGTCGGCTGCGGCGTCAGTCAGAGCCTTCGCATACTCGGACTCTTCGAAGTCGGCGATCGACTTCGCGCCTTCGGTCGTCATATCGCGCACAGTCTCTTTCACGTCAAAGGAGAAGGGAACGCTCTCTTCGGCGTCTTTAACGCCGGGAAGAGTCGAGCTGACAGACGTGGAGTCGTAAGATCCAGAGCCGATTTCGCCGTCGGCAAGGTCTTTCACGCCTTCGACGGGGAAGATCGGCATATCGATCGGCACGGTCGAGACATTCGAAACGACCGCGACCGGCTTGTCGTCGGCGACGTTATAGAACTCGGTGTGTTCTTTCCACTCTTCGCCGTCCCAGTCGTAAACCGTAACGCGCTTCATAGCTCCGAGTTCAGAGTCGACCCAAAAATATACGATCGGATGATCGTTCGGCTCCGTCGCCGTCGCAACCTTGACCTGGAAGCATTTGACGCCGCGAATCGGAACGACCTTTTCGACCTTAAAGTCCCATTTCGTCGGCTTGCTTTTCTTCTGTTCGACGCCTTGAATATTATTCGTCGTAACGTTCACGCTCCATTTATCCCCAACTTTCCAGTTCGGACCGTATTTTCGAGTTTTAGAGCGTTGGACGACAATTTCGTCCTGCTTTTGATCTTGCTTGACGTCCTGCTTTTGATCTTGCTTGACGTCCTGCTTTTGATCTTGCTTGACGTCCTGCTTTTGAT
>ONGM01000214.1 GCA_900317365.1 uncultured Planctomycetota bacterium | reverse complement strand
TCGGAAATCGATGACAACGCGGGTTATATTGGCGGCGCGATTTTCGTAAACGGCGGAACGCTTACGATTGAGAATACGACGTTTGAGGATAACGATTCGGCGTATCAAGGGGGCGCGATCGCGGTCTACGGAGCGGGATCGACGGACGCGGCGCTTGTGGTAGCGGACTCGAGCTTTGAGTCCAACGAGTCCGACCGAGCCGGCGCGATCTACTTTAAGAACGGAGTCGCGAGCGTTTCGGGAACGACCTTCGATCAAAACGAAGCGGCCTATGCGAGCGGCGGCGCGATCACCGTGTCGAACGCGACGTTTACGGCGACGGACGTCGAATTGACGAATAACGATGCGGGACGCTTCGGCGGCGCGATTTTCGCGGGAACCTCGACCGTTACGATCAACAATGGCGAAGGCGTCGCGATCAGCGGCAACTCGGCGCAATACGGCGGCGCGCTCTACGCGTCGAAGAGCGGTCTGGAAGTCGTCTCCGGAACTTTCGAGGACAACTGGGCTGAGTACTCCGGCGGCGCGATCTTTTCCGGTAGCGCGCTGACGGTTGCCGGCGCGTTTGATGGCAACGAAGCGGGCAAGAACGGCGGCGCGATCTATGCGATCAGCGGCGTCGACGCGACGGACGCGACGTTCACGAGCAACGCGGCGACGAACTCCGGCGGCGCGATCTACGCCGTGAAGGGAGTCGTTTCGGTCACGAACGCGACGTTCGAGGAAAACAGTTCGACTTTGAGCGGCGGCGCGGTTCGACTTGCGCAGGTGGAAACGGCGACGTTCGAGAACGCGACGTTCACGAGCAACGTTTCGTCGGCCGCAGGCGGCGCGATCAGCGCCGGCGCGACGGGTCAACTGACGATCGACGGCGGATCCTTTGTCTCCAATAGCGCGACGAACACGGGCGGCGCGATTTACGCGACGGATACGGTCGTCAGTATCGCGAACGCGGAGTACGACGGGAACCAATCGGAGAAGTTTGGCGGCGCGATCGCGGCGGTCAACGGCGCCGAACTCACGGTCGACGGCGGAACGATTAAGAACGGGACCGCATTGGCAGGCGGCGCGATCTACGTTGCGAACTCCGCCGCGACGATTACGGCGGATATTCAGACCAATAGCGCGTCGACGTACGGCGGGGCCGTCTACGGCGTAGAATCCGCGATTACGGCGGTCGGCGCGGCGTTTAGTTCGAATACGGCGGAGAAATCGGGCGGCGCGATTTACGTCGCGACCAGTTCCGTCGCGTTGACGAACACGACGCTTACGGGCAACGTTGCGACGACCGGACCCGGCGGCGCGATCTATGCGACTTCCACCGGCGAGACGCTTACGATCCAAGGCGGGGAAGTCTCGGGCAACTCGGCGGCGAACTCCGGGGGCGCGATCTACGCGTACCACACCGCAGTTGTGGTTGAAGTCGGAGTCGACGAGAACTCGGAAGAGACGGCGACGGTCTTCGCGGAAAACGAATCGGAGAAGTTTGGCGGCGCGATCTACGTTGCGGCCGCTTCCGCCGATATTGAAGGCGCGACGTTCACCGGCAACGAGGCGGAGACGGGCGGCGCGATCTACGCGGGCGGCAACGTTACGCTTACGGACGCGACGTTTACGTCGAACGCGGCGAGCAATTGGGGCGGCGCGCTCTACATGAAGGACGGGGTCGCGAGTTTCACTGGGGTCGAATTTAGCGAGAACACGGCGGCGTCGAACGGCGGCGCGCTTTATCTGCATACGGCGACGGCGACGCTGACGGACGCGACGTTCTCAGAGAATACGGCGGCGTCGTACGGCGGCGCGATCGAAATGGTGAACGGATCGCTGACGATTTCGACGTCGACCTTCGCTAAGAACGTCGCGCAAAACGCGGGCGGGGCGATCTATCAGCTCCACGGCGCGACGACGATTTCCGGCGCGACATTCAGCGAGAACGAAGCGACGACGAAGGCGGGCGCGCTTTACGTTGGTTCGGGCGAATCGACGATTTCCGGTTCGACCTTCTCGGACAACGATTCTGCGCGCGGCGCGGCGATCTACGCGCACGCGGCGACTTCGCTTGAAATCGACGGGGAAGCCTTCCCGGCGACCGGCGCGATCGAAGAAGAGGATCTCTCGACTGCGCTTCTCGACGAAGCTTTCGCCGAACTCTTTGTAGAAGACCTCGACTAAGACTCGTAGACCGCGTAGGTCGTAATTGACGCAGAGGCGCCGCTTCCTTCGATAAGGACGCGGCGCCTTTTCGTTTGCCGCCGTTAGAGTCGAGGCAGAGTTGAGTGGGAAACGGCGTCGGCGCTTGACGTTTGCGCGCGCACGAATTATAATTAGCGGGTAGAAATTGCGGCGGCTTTGGGCGCGTCGTTTGCGAACGTATACTAGGTCGTACAGTCGACTTATCGAGCGAGTCGACTGGGACGTCGCGCGCGCGATAAGAACGAGGCGCGACAGGGAAGTAAAATTATGACGGCAGAACCAAGGTCGCGGGGCGTTTACGAGCGGTTCGTAAAGCGCCCGCTAGATTGTTTCTTGGCGCTCTTTGCGCTGCTAGTCCTTTCGCCGATTCTGATCGTC
>ONGM01000216.1 GCA_900317365.1 uncultured Planctomycetota bacterium | reverse complement strand
TCATGGGGTTAGGCGGCTCTTTAGGGCGGGGTTACAATTCGGCGTCCAAGGGTCTTCTTGTCGTCGACAAACGACAGGGGGATTCTACAATGAAAATTACTCGGCGTCAAATAAAAATTGGGGACATTTTGAAAAAACGTTGCAGACAGCGAAACAGACGCGGGAACGCGCGCCCAATAAGAAAGAGGAAGGCTCGAAAGAGAAACGCCCGACTCGCGGTTCGGCGAACGCGCGAATCAGGCGTAGAATCAACTTGATATCGCGGAGAAATTAGACGGACCTTTGCGGGGTCTCTTCCGCCGCGATTCATTTGGCGAGTCTTTGTCAAAGGTCGAGTCGATCGTCGCGGTCTTCCACTTCTTGATCGTTTTCGAGCCATTTCTTAGCGATTTCGATTTCTTTCGAGGAAATACGCAGCGCCGCGAATTTTTTGCTCGTCAGGTCGTCTTCATTAAACGTTTTCAGAAGTTTAACGATCATCCGCGCGCGCGCTTCACGAGCGCCGCGTTCGTATCCGGACTCGAAGCCTTGCTCGTAATGATTCGTCGTCCCCTCGCCGTCGCTCGCGGGCTCCGCAGCGCTCGGATTGATCAGGGGACGGCAATCTTCGATTTTTTTACAAAACTTCTCGAATTCGGAATCGGTCATTTTATTGAAAGCGCATTGCCCAAGCGCTCTATCGACGTCGAAATAACGACTCTTGCGCAACTCTTCAAGTTTTGCGCGTCTCTCGCTCGTAACAACCTTGTCGGTCGTGTAAGTAAAAGCCTTTTCCAGCCGCAAGATTCGCATTTCCAACTCACGAAGTCGCGGCACGGCGTCCGTCTCGTCGTCATCGTCGTCGTGGTAGAGAACCATTTCAAGATTGTCCAAATCGAGATTCTCTAACCACTCGTCTTTAAAGACTCCCATACCGACAAGGCGAGCAATCCAGTACTCAAAGTCGCTCCAGACTTTCCATACTTCGGTCGGCTCGGCGCTGTGCTCGATCGGGTCTCCGTCCTCTGACAATTCGTCGAGAAGTCCGACCTTGACCAATTTTGCACAGAGCTTTCTGAGTTCGCGACAAATCGTAAGGTATCCGTTAGGATCCCCGTCGTCAGGTATTTCGTCGTCGGCTTCAATCTTTTCGTTGTCGCCGACTTTCTCCCAATAAGCCTTGTCGTACCCGGACGCGTGAAGATCGCACAAGAACTGCTTGACAAGACTGGTCATTTTGTCGAACGTCTTGGCGTCAAGTTTTTTCTCTAGCGTCTCGTCGTCCTCTTCGTTTTCGTCTTCCTCGTCTTCCTCGTCGTCTTCTTCCTCGTCGTCTTCTTCGAAGAAACTGTCGAACAACAAGGTCTGAGATTTTCGCCACTTCTTCACACTTTTTTCTTCGACGTCTACGTCAAACTCGCTATATTCGTCGTCGGAATCAAGTTTCTCATCCCCATCGTCGTCGTCTTCGTCGTCTTCGTCGTCTTCTTCGACGTCTTCTTCTTCGACGTCTTCCTCGTCCTCATCTTCTTCTTCGACGTCTTCCTCGTCCTCATCCTCTTCTTCGTCGTCGTTTTCATCGTTCCAGAAGTCGTTCTCAAACTCGACGTCGATCAAATCCAACAGCTCGGGAGAGACGGTATCCGACTCGACGAGTAGGCGAATCCAACTTTCAAACTCTTCCCAAGCGTCTTTGATCTTACTCTGCTCGATTCCCGGAACGTTTGAATCTTCTTTAACGTCGTCGGACCACTCGGCGTCTAAAAGTCCGACGCGCCTCAGATCAGCCGTTAAGTCGACAAGACTCGCTCGCAATGCGCCGGGGTAAAACGTCGAATTCGTTTTGGCGCGCTCGTCCTTATCATTCGCGCGAATTTCGACAAGTCCGAGTCTGTCAAGTTCGTCGAAAACTTTATGAACCGCGACGCGCATCTTATTAAAGTCGCGTTTCGTACTCGACGAGTCCATCAAACTTTGAAGGTCCTTTAACCACGCCGCCGCTTGATTGCCTTGTATCACAAACGCGTGCGGTTGAACGGTTTCATCGTCGCTTGCGTCGTCTTCTTCGGAATCCTCCGAATCGTCGTCGCTCCCGGAAAAGGCTTGCTTCAACGCGCGCAAGAACTTCAATGTGTCGTTGCAATCCGCGTCCGACTCGTCGTCGTCTGTCGAACCGTCTTCGGACTCGACGTCGGTATCGTCGGCTTCACCGTCGTCGTTATCGTCTTCGTCGTTATCGTCGTCGTCAAAAGGCTCCGATGAAGTCATCGTCACCTTCGGAACCCCGGACGACGTGTCGATCGCAAAATTGAACGATCCGCCGCCGCGACACTCCTTTTCCAGTTTGATAAGCGTCTCGCGGAGCGGCGGTAAAAGATTGTCGAGGACGTCCCACCCGACGTCAAAGGTCGACTCCACCTTCTTTCGCGCTTCCTCGTCGTCCGGATTTTGGAAATACGCGACGAGCGCTTGCAACGCATTTTTACGAACGCCGTTGAACTTATTGAAAAAATCGTTGAAGTTCATTGCGGTTCTCCTCGACGGTAAGAATGTTATCTTCGAATAATGCGATTGTCGATCAACCGAGTCTTGCCGACGCGGACCGCCAGCAAGACGACGACGTCGCCGGCGATTCGGGACAACTCCACAAGACTTTCCGGATCGCCGATATACGCGTAGTCGACGACCGCGCTCGGCGCCGTCGCAATAATCGCGCGCATCGCGTCGATCACGACGGGCGCGTCTCGCTCTCCGGAACGAATCAGTTCCTCCGCTTTCTCCAACGCTTTATTGAGAACGAGCGCTTCTTGTCGCTCCGTCGACGACAGGTACTGATTCCGACTGCTCAACGCGAGTCCGTCCCGCTCGCGGATAATCGGGCACACGACGATTTCAATTGGAAGATTCAAATCGCGAACCAATTTGCGAATGACGAGCGTCTGCTGATAATCCTTCTGGCCAAAGAACGCGACGTCCGCTTGGGTCATGTTAAAGAGTTTCAAGACGACGGTGGCGACGCCGTCGAAGTGCGTTGGTCGAAACTCGCCTTCGAGGAGTTCGGTAACGCCGCCGATGTGAACCTTTGCGTTGAATCCGTCCGGATACATCTCGGAAGGCTGCGGCGCGAAGACGTAATCGACTTCAATCTGCTGAAGCAAGGTAACGTCGGCGTCGAGAGTGCGCGGGTACTTATCGTAGTCTTCTCCGGGCGCAAATTGGGTCGGATTAACGAAATCGGAGACGATCACGACGTCGGCGTCCTCTTTTGCGGCGACGGCGAGGCTCATGTGCCCTAGATGAAGCGCGCCCATCGTCGGCACGAGTCCGATTCGTTTACCGGCGCGCCGCAGTTCCGACGCGATTCTCTGCATTTCGCTAACGCTCGTAACGACAAGCGGTTTCAATTCTTGATTTTCAGCCATATCCGACGCTCCCGAAAACGCGTCGCATCACGTCGCGACGCGGTAAAAACCCAAACCAATTCGCTCCGACTCTTCGTCGTAAATCATTCAAAGAATTCAAGCGAACTAAAAATTAAACAAATCGTCGCGGAACGCGCGATTCCGCTTGCCGTCTTCCGATTCGACGCCGATGTGTCGCAACCCTTTCGAGGTCAAGACTCTTCCGCGGGGCGTGCGCACGATCAATTCGCTGCGTAGCAAAAACGGCTCCACTTCGTCGACGATAGAGTCCGGCGCGACGTTCATGGTGTGCGCGACCGCTTCCACGCCGACCGGACCGCCGTTAAAGACGCGCCAGATCGTTTCAAGGAATTTGCGATCTTGGGGGTCGAGTCCAAGTTCGTCGATTCCTTGCATTTTCAAGGCGTCGAGCGCGACGTCGAGTCCGACTTTTTCGCATGACTTAGCGTCGGCGAAATCTCTCACCCAGCGCAGACGATTGTTCGCCAGCCGGGGGGTTCCGCGACTACGGCGCGCGATCTCCGTCGCCGCCTGCTCGTCGAGATTCATTTTCAGCTTAACCGCGTTGCGAGCCACGATTTCCGCGAGTTCTTCGACCGAATAAAAATCGAGATGCTCGCGCATTTGAAACCGATCGCGAAGGGGGGCGGAAATGAGCCCCGTGCGCGTCGTCGCGCCGATGAGGGTGAACGGCTTCAGGTGAATATTGAGAGTGCGCGCGTTGACTCCTTCCCCAACGGTAACGTCGATGCGGAAATCCTCGATCGCCGGATAGAGGAACTCCTCGACGGTCTTCTGCATGCGGTGAATTTCGTCGATAAAGAGCACGGAGCCTTCTTCCGCGTTCGTTAAGTAGGGCACGACGTCCTTCGGCGCGCGCAACGTCGCGCCGTTTGCGATCTGCATATCGACGCCGAGTTCGCGCGGAATGCACGTGGCAAACGTGGTCTTACCGAGTCCCGGAGGACCGTCGAAGAGGATATGTCCGAGCGGTTCGCCGCGTTTTTTCGCGGCTTTAACGGCGATTTCAATTCGCGAATAGACGTCGCGTTGTCCGACCATATCGAACATTCGCGTCGGTCGCAACAACGGATCGTCGTCGTTCGCGCCGTTAAAGGAATCGAGATAGGACGTTTGACGCGGTTGCGCGCGCTCTTCCGAGCCGTCCCAATCGTCGCCGTCGTCCGCATAATCGACGTTCTTACTGGAAAATTTACGATCTCTCGTCATCGAATTGCAACTCCTTTCGTTCTACGATTACTGATTGTCGTAAATCGCGACGAGAAGATCGGAAGAATCCTTGAACTTCTTCTTGCTTTTACTTACGAGAGAATCGATCATCTTATGCGCTTCCGCTTCCGAATGTCCGAGCGAGACGAGCGCCATAAAGGCTTCCGAGATCACGTCGGGGGTCTGTTCGACGTCGGCGAGGGCGTCGCTCGGTCGCGGAACCATGAGCGCGAACTTCGGGACTTTCCGGCGCAATTTCGCGACGACGCGTTCCGCCGTGGCGCCGCCGATTCCCGGCAAAGTCGTGAGTTTGTCGACGTTTTGCGATTCGATCATTTCGGCGATTTCGCGCACCGGCCGAACCATTGCGCGAAGCGCCTTTTTAACGCCGACGCCGTCGACGCTGCAAAAGATCTCAAAGAACTCGCGCTCCGCTTCCGTGAGAAAGCCGAGAAGTCGCGGCGTAAGACGACCTTGAGTCGGATTGCCGTCGATATACTCGATCGTATAAAGTGAAACGGTCTTATCCAGTTCCGTTTGAAGTTGGCGGCGCGTCAGTTCGGGAATCAGCGTTTCGTATTGAAACGGGGCGGCTTCCAAGATCGCGCGATCCGCGTAAAGCGCGACCAACTTGCCCGTGATTTTGACGATCATAAATTCTCTCAATCCTTTAAAAGAACGGACGTCGCGCCGACAAACGCGTAGTTTGAACGCGCGACGTCGAAACGTCGTTGCGAATCTGTTGTGAATCGGTTGTGAATTAGTCGTGAATTAATCCGTATTGTCGCAGCGCGGCGCGCAAATCGTCGGTCAATTCAGGCGTCAGTTCGGTCAGGGGCAGACGCATCTCGCCGGTATCGCGACCGAGAATCTGCATCGCCTTCTTAACGGGGATCGGATTCGTCGCGAGGGAGAGCGCCTTGCGGCACAGCGGCAACAGACGATAGTGAGCGCGCCGCGCGTCTTCGAGACGCCCTGCGTTCATCGCGTCGCACATCGCGACGAGTTCCGGCGCCGCAAAATTACCGACGACGGAAACGACCCCTTTCGCGCCTAGGGACATAAACGGCAACGTCAGGCTGTCGTCCCCGGAAAGCACGGTCAAATCGGTCGCGGCAATAATACGGGACGCGGCGTCCATCGAGCCCGACGCTTCTTTCACAAGCGCGACGTTCGGAATCTCCGCCAAGCGCAGGATCGTTTCCACCTCGATCGCCTTGCCGACGCGCCCGGGAACGTTGTAGACGCAAATCGGAATACCAACGGATTCCGCGACCGCTTTGAAGTGTTGATACATGCCTTCCTGGGTCGGCTTGTTGTAATACGGCACGATCAGCAGCGCGGCGTCCGCGCCTACCTTCTCCGCGTACTGGGTCAGTTCGAGCGCTTCGACCGTATTGTTCGACCCGGTTCCCGCCAAGACCTTGGCGCGTCCGTTCGCAAATTCGACCGTCTTCTTAATGACCTCGCGTTGTTCTTCGTGCGTCAACGTCGGCGCTTCGCCCGTCGTACCCGTCGGCGAAAGAACGCGCGTTCCCGACGCTATCTGATATTCGATTTGCTCTTCTAACCGCGCAAAATCAATCTTACCGTTCTTGAACGGCGTGATCATCGCAGTCGTTAGACCGGCAAACTCCTCCGCTCGCGTTCGTGTCTGCATCATGGCTCCATTTTCAAAATTACGCTCGTCAACGTCCGTTACAAATCGCTAAATAGCGCCGCAACGAACGCCTAGGTAGTCGTTGAGGTTACTATGCGGTATTATACATCGTAGCGATCAAAGAGGCGCCCCCCAAGGGGCGAAAAGACCGAAAAACTCAAAAACGCGAGTCGGAGTTACCAAGAAAAAAAAGACCCGACGCTTGCGTTGCGTCGAGTCTTAAAGTACCGAACCCCGGACTTGAACCGGGACGCCCTTGCGGGCAATGGATTTTGAATCCATCGCGTCTGCCATTCCGCCAGTCCGGCATAAACGCTGTCTACGTTTGGTAACTATTATAAGCCGTCGGCGGCGGTCCGCAAGAGGATTTTTGAAAATTTCTCGATTTTTCCCAGGTTTTAAACGACGCGAACGAATTCCAACGAGGTTAGAAGGTCAGAAGTTCGTCGTCAAGCTCGGGAAATTCCGGCGCGACGGGCGCGGCAGGCTCCG
>ONGM01000217.1 GCA_900317365.1 uncultured Planctomycetota bacterium | reverse complement strand
TTTAGGATTTCTTACAAACAACGCTTTGAACACAACGTCGTACGTCGCCGAAATAAATTCCGCCATGCGTTCACACTCCTTTCAGCGCTATATTTTGACTTCCTTTAAACGAATCGTCAAGCGTTGCGCGAACCGCAACTGACGTTAGTCGGCGTCAAAAACGTTCCTTTCGGTCAAACGAAGCAATACGCGCGACGACGCGCAAGAGTCGGACAGTGTCCTAAATCAACGTTCCTCTTTCCTGAATCGACGCGCTACAAGCCGTATCGTTGATCAGCGCGCCTTCTCGCTCTCTAACGTTTTACTCCGTTTCTATCAACTTACGAATCTGTTCTTCGGTAAAACCGTTTTTACGAAGATTCTCGGCAAACTTTCGGCGTTCTTCCTCGCGACCTTCTCTCTTCATACACGCCATATCGTTTCCATAATCGAAAAGCGCCTTCTCGCGCATGCTAGCGCGTTCGCGGAACTCGGGATCGGCGTTCAACGCCAACACTGCGTCCACCCCTTCCTGAATCGCCGCACTATCCGTATTCGCTTTAATCATCTCCAATGTCTCCTCGTTCCTTGCTTTAATAAGTTGCATCCATTTTTGTTTACGATCGCCCGCAACGTTCTCATTCGGAACCTTCGGCAACTCAAAATAATAAATGATCAGGTCGTCTGACAATTCCGCTTTTCTAGTCCTCTCATGAAAGGTAAAGGATGAATGATACTCCTCACAATCGAGGTATTTAAAGTCCAAAATGTTCACCGCGAACGTTTGCTCGATCAAATCGTATTCATCGCCGGATTTGAAGTCGTATGCAAATATAGATTTCAAATAGTAATACGTCCGTTTCGGCGTAAAACCTTTCTTCCTCGTCTGAATTTCAATATTGAACACACGTCCGCCGACTTTTGCGAGAACGTCCAAACGACTCAGCTTACCGTCGACGGAATCTGGCGGTATCCCCATACTCATTATACTGACTTCGTCGCCTTCCGTAAAGGATATGTCAAGTATGTCGCTGAAAAACGGACGCAATAGGTTGCGATTTCTCACAAACAACGCTTTGAACGCTATATCGGACGACGCCGAAATAAACGACGTCAAGGTCTCGCTCTCCTTTCGGTTAATCAATCGCTTTGCCAACGCTTCCGCGTTATTTACGAAATTGCATAAGAGGACACGCCCCTACGAGGAGGCGTCTCATGCGTCTCTTGCGTATGGGACGCCGCAGTAAGGTCGCTCGACTTCGCCGCAGCGCCTCGAACCGTTCCTATTTCTTCGGCGGCTTATACCAGAGGGACTCCCAATAGAGCTCGTCAAGCTCGTACGGATCCCGACTCGCGTTCGGGTCGGAATCGATCGGAAGGAGACCGTAACGGATCAGCTCGCGGAGGTAAGGCCAGCGCGGAACGAAGCGCTGAGGGCAGTCGCGGCCGTTGTTCGGACTCGGAATCAACATCTCTGGTCGATTGTCCTCCTCTATTATGTATCGTCTACCGCGCTCGACGCCTGCAAGAATCGTTTTGTAATCGGGATCGTCGACGCTCTCAAAGACCGCCTTGCCTGAAGCGGCCTCGCAGACGCCTAGCCCGCCCGCCCCCTTGCTCAGCGGCGCGCGAACCGCCTTCGACTGCTCCGGGTACGATAGGTCAAAGATCTCAAAACGACTGTGCCGTCCGTTCGCCTGCGAAAGGTCGTGCGGTATGAACGAATCCTTCGCCTCCTTCGGGTTGCGCGGGGAATAGTTGTCGTAGTAAATATCGTATATTCCGAACCCCTTCTTCGTATCGACAGGCGTGTGGCAGACGTCGCAGCGTCGGGTAATCGCTTCCTGCATCGCCTTCGTTTCCGGCCAGTCCCGCTCGTTGTGAACAGGGCGATTTTCCAAGTAATACCCGACCCCGCCGGAAAATTCGCCTGCATACGTGCCCGTATAGTTCGCGCCTGCGTCGATCCATAGGCTAATAAGCTGACGCTCCTTCGCCGACATTTCGACGCCGCCGTGCCCTTCGTCAATCAATTTCAGAAGGCGACTCGAACCGGAGCCGATTTCATACGGCTCAAAATTACTCATCGCGCGATTACGATTGTCCCCGAAAAGGCGACGCCAGGACATCTGCGCGTACCCGATCGTATAGAGCGGCGCCCAGTGTCCGGAAATATTAAACCCGCCTTCCTCGCGATCGGGATTGTGGCATTCGAGGCAGTGTTTGTCGAGGATCGGCTGGACGTCGCGCGTAAAAGAGAAAACGCTTGGCATATCCTCGAACGGCTGAATATCGACCGGCGCCGACTCCATGAGCTTAAGGAGGCGATTCTTCTCGTCCGCCCCCGCCGTCTCCGTGCGCTCCTCGTGACACCCGACGCACGAGAGATTCTCGCCCGGCATGACGGACGTAAAGGAGTGCATTCGTTTAACGCATCGCCCATTCTCGTCCATCGCCAGGAAGAAGATCGGGCGATTCGCCGGGACGCGGAAGTACGCCGACCCGTCTTCCGCAACCGGCACGGATCCGAGCAGGCGCTCGAGTGTGAACGTCCCGTAGAAGCTCATCATGTCCATTCCTCCGGAATAATGAACCGGCTTCGGAAGCGTTTCGTAGACGAGAAGGCTCTTAATCGTTCCCGGGGGAACGTTTCCCATCTTGCGTCCATGATACACGTTGGCGAGGGCGATCGTTCCCGTCGTTTCATTCGGGTTGGTGGAATCGGCGAGGATCGGCTCGCGATCGCGCGGAGCGAGCGGTTGCGGCTCGTTAATCCAGAATCCCTGGCTTTTCAGCTCGTCCGGCAAGGCAAAGAGGGTGCGTTCGCGACCGCGTTCGTCCATGAGAACGAGACGATCGTGCGACGCCGCCATAAAGAGTTCTTCGCTGAACGCCCACGGATCGGAGAAATTCTGCGTTTTGGAGATTCGCTTCGCAGCTTCCGGCGCGTCGGGACCGCTTCGGGGATCAACGACGGTTACGTACCCGTAATGCTCAGAATAGCCGTGCCCCGGCGAGAAAGTAACGACGATCTTATTCCCTTCGGCGCCGGGAATCGGCTTCGGCTCGAGCATACTCACGCTCGGGTGCATATTCCCGTAAAAGACCATCTGACGCGTTCCGTCCTGCCCCATCGTCCAGAGGTGATGATAGTCGACTTGCGAACGGTCGACGTATTCCCAGCGCATATAGACGATTTGCCCGTTTTCAAGGACGCGCGGGTTATTGTCCTGTTCGACGTTGCACGAGAGTTCGCGCAGAGCGCCGTCGGGGAAGCGCTTGTAGAGGGTTCCGACTTGGGTGAGCCAGCATCCGACGTAACGCTTGGCGCGAGTCGAGCAGAAGACGATCGAATCGTCGGGGAGCCAGGTCGGCTCGTAGTCGTCCCATCCTGGCGGGGCGAAATCGCGCGCGTCGCCGAGGGGCGCGACGGAGGTGCGAAACTCGTTCGAAGTCGACGGCTTGACGCCTTCGGGCAGTTCGAGCGGGTCGTCCTCCCCTTCCCCGGTAATGCGCGTGAGATTCGTTCCGTCCGATTTAATCGTGTAGAGGCTAAAGTGCGCCTTGCCTGCCGGGAGGTAGGAGAAGAGGATCGTTTCGCCGTCGTAGTGCACGACGGGGTCGCGGAAATTGCCGTTCTTGTCTTCGATAATCGTTCGTAGCGCGCCCGTCTTGACGTTCAGCGCGTACAGCCCGCCCCCCGAGCCTAGCGGGAACGGGGTGCGGCAGACGTTGTCGGCGTAGTATCCAAAGTTGGCGTACCAGTGCGGGTCGGTCGCGGGCTTGCGGAGCGCGAAGACGATTTCGTCGGGCATTCCGGCGTCTTGGAAGGTCTCGATCGAGAGGTCGGCGGAGGCGGTCGCCTGTTCCGGGGTAACGCGGGCGGCGAGTTCTTCGTCGGTCGGACGACGCTCGAAGACGGCGATTTCGGAAGCGCCCCAATTCAAGCCTTTCTCGTATCCGTTGATGAAATTAACGCGCAATTCGGAGATTTCGCGCGGCTCAAATTCGACGAATTGCGGTCCGTGCTTCATTTCGAAGGTTCCGATCGCGACGGGCTTATCGTCGTCGTCAAGCCAGATTTCGTAATCGCGAAAGCACTCTTCCATCATAGCGGAACCGGTGCGTCCATAATAGACGAGGGTCGAGACGCGGCGCGGCTTCTCCCAGTTCAGCACGAACTCGGCGGCGCCTTTGCACGTCTCCCCGCGCACGGCCCAAACGCGCCCGACGTCCCCGCCTTTGAGCGCCGGCGGGATCGCGCCGTCGACCGCCCCGATCGCCTCGTAACCAATTCCATACTCCGAGCTCGCCGACGCCTCCGCCATGAACGCAAGGTTCGGATTCTCCAACGTCTCTTCCGCGCGAAGCCCGCCGCTCCATAGCGACGCGCACAACGCGGCGAACAATATGACTCCCAACTTTCGCATCGTTCCGTATCCACCGACGTCCGATCGTAATTTCAGTAAATCCGCGCCTTCACGCAAAGCGCGCCCCTCTATTATAACAATTCCGAAACGTAATAGAAAGCGTTCAGACTCCGTTTGGACGCCGACGTCGGAACGCGCGCCGCGCAAGGCGCCCGCCCGCCTAACGGGAGCGACGCCCGCCTGCGAGCGTCTGCGCCCCCCTCAACGTTCAAACGCCGACGCGCGTCAAATAGACAAAGTCGGTTAAACGAAAAGAAACTTGTCTTCGTCGCGACGCTCTTCAGGATTCGTCGCCGTCGTATGATTCTTGTATGTGTTCCAAGTCGGCTCGTAGTCCGCCGTCGCTTGGTTTCCCCACATATCCCATCCTTCCCGATCGCCGCGCGCAAAGAGTTCGATACGATTCGGAAGAGAACAGGCTTCAATAATAGGGACGATTTCGTCCGGCTTGCGAGAATGTTCTCGCTTCATGGATCGAACAAGATTCACCTGCGACCTCGCCGGCGCCAAAGTGCGGTTCGGGGCGCTCTTCTTCTTTATGCCGAAGAGTAAGAGTTCCGTTACGTTCCGAAAGTAGAACCCGACTCCGCGTCCATCGGGCATACCGTCCTTACGCACTTTTTCCCAGACGATATTGCCTTTGTACTCAAATCCCCACGCGTCCATAACCGCCAGTCCGTCGGGAAGCATGGCGTTCGGAATCCAGAGGTACAAATGCGCCTTCTCGTCTGCGATTTCCTCGACCGGAAGCGCTTTAATATCGTCGAGAGTCATCGTCGCGTAACGGGTCAAGCGCCGATGCTCAGGCGCCACTTTGCCCGTTCGGTTCTGAAACTGCCAAGGGGGATCCGCGTAGATCGTATTATACTTCTTCCGTTCGTAAAATCGCGAAAGTCTTTAATTGTTCGCTGTAAGTCGTCCATAGCCTTCGACGCATTCCTTTCTAATTCCGATCGCGAGAATTGGGCAACCGCCGTTTCGACGACTATCCAATCGTGGAATTAACTTTCCCATCCACGTCGTGGAAGCTCCGTACTTGGACATGATTCCAATGTCCTTAAAAACGTCGTTCAATTCTTCCGCACGAGTAACAATCACGCCGCAATCGATTTGTCCGCAATCAAAATATGTGCGCATTGCCAGAAGATCTCGATCAAACGTCTGATCTTTACTATTCCACTCCAAGTCAAACGCGACGCGATTCTTCAGAAAATCGATATTGTGCCCGTCGATATAGCCCTCAATAAGTTCCGTTTCAAAAGGCTCGTCCGCAAAGCGACCTTTCCGTTGAGCTATTTGTCGCGGAAACTCCTTCACTATCAGATCGCCTGATATTCGGATTTCACGCCAGCCGTAAGGATAGAGGACGTCGTCGAACTTCTTCGGAATAGGACTTTCGTTTCCGCCAGACTGAACGACGTCTTGAACCGTCAATTTCAATTTCCGCA
This sequence comes from uncultured Planctomycetota bacterium, assembly GCA_900317365.1. Taxonomy (GTDB): domain Bacteria; phylum Planctomycetota; class Planctomycetia; order Pirellulales; family Thermoguttaceae; genus RUG369. The sequence goes on along the minus strand of ONGM01000217.1, from coordinate 6,005 downwards.
AACAGTCCTGTATTTCACGCCATTCTTCCGGAAAACTTTCATGGAGGATTTCAAGGGTGTGTCCGTAGTCTCGAAATTCAAACCTTCCCTGTATATCGGTAGCAATGTACTTGTCGAACGACGTCATTGAGTAATCTCCTTTCGAACTCGTACGCACCAGCTTGACGATCAGTGTTATTGTAGCAAAAAAAAATCGTTTTTCAATGTTCTTCCTCATTTCGAAGGCAGTCTTCGGAGAGCGACGTTTGAAATCCGGCAAATCCCCGACAATCAAATTCGAGCGTCTCTCTCTCAAATATCCGGAGGAGCCGGCGTTCGTTCGCGAATAACGGAGCGACGCCTGCCTGCCGCAGTTTCTCAACGCTTTGACGAATCGACAAGCGCGCCCTTTCGCCACGAGACGTCCAAACACAGGCGCCCAAAAGCGACGATATGTCGACGATCTGTCAACCGCAGTTGGCGCGAAACGCGGTCGACAGGCGGCGACTATCGACAAACGTTTCGAGCGAATCGCGGCTCACATTCATCCCCAGTCTAAAACGAAAACGTCTCGCGGGCTCTTTAAAACGACCTTCTAAGAAGCAACAAAAACCTCTAATAGAAACGCATAGAAAAAAAGATTTTTCAAATATTCGCACACTGTAAAATTTGTATTTTAAACGTTTACAAACAACGATCATTACATCGCAAAAATACATTTTCAGCGCTATTAAAATAGACGTCGTCGAAAGAGGCGCTTGTAAAAAAGAAAAAATGATATAATACGCTTGATCGATCCTGTATAAACGGAGGGGTCGTGATCTAAAAGAGACCGGCGTAGAAGTCTTAAAGAACAAGCAAAATGAAATTTAACGTCGCGAACATTTGGGGACGCAAAGACGCCCATACAAACGCGCCGAAAGCGCGGGAACTCAAACTTGAAGGCTTGGAGACGCGCGAACTTTTAAGCGTTGCGCCAGGCGCGGAATTCGTACTTCCGGACGTCGCAGGAGGGCCAGGCTACGTTGCGAATCGTTGCGAGGCGCCGGTCGCGGCGTACTGCGCATACGAACGAAGCGAGGCGAACGTCGATTACGACGTCGTTAAACTCGACGAGACGGCGACGCTCTTTCAAAGCGAACCGGCGGCGCCGGAGCTCGAACAAGTTGAAGAAGGTGCGGAGACCCCTGCGATTATCGTAACGACGCCTCTCGACGTCGTGGACGCGACGGACAATTTGATTTCGCTCCGCGAGGCGATCGCGTACGCCGCAGACTCAACCCTCGGCGATACGATTACCTTCGACGCCGCGCTCAATAACGCGACGATTACCCTTGCCGAGGGACAACTCGTTCTCGACCGTTCGATTAAGATCGACGCTTCGGCGCTCGATTCACTGACGATCGACGCGGCGGGACGTTCGCGCGTTCTCTGGATTACCGATTCCAACACGTCGGACGACGTCGACGTCGACGTCGAATTGACAGGGCTAACGATTACCGGCGGCTACGGAGCGACCGAGAACGGAACGGTTCTGAAAGGGGGCGAAGTCTGTGTCGAAAAAGGGTCGGCGACTCTTACGAACTGCGTCGTAACGAACAACTGCGGGGAAATGGGCGGAGGAATCTACGTCGACAACTTTGCCGTTCCGTCCTACTTTGTGAATTGCACGATCTCAGGCAACACCGCTTTTATGGGCGGCGGCGCGGCGATTTATCATGGTATGGGGCATTTTGACAATTGTCTCATCTGCGATAATACTTCAACTTCGGAAGGATTCGAGTACCTCGACAACAACAACTACGACGCCGGGAACGGCGGCGGTCTATATCTATCTGATTTGACAACGCTAACGAATTGCACGATCACCAACAATCAAGCGAAATACAAAGGAAAAGGCGACGGCGGTCAAGGAGGAGGGATTTTTGGCGGACGTTGTCTCATTGCAAATTGCGTCGTTTCAAGGAATACGGCGCGCATCGGCGGCGGAATCGAGGTGCATGGAATCGATTGGTTTTCCGCCGCAAACTCGCTCTTCGTCGAAAATACCGCGACGGATTCTTGCGGCGGAATCGGCTATATGAGGGGAACGATGACCAATTGCACGATCGCTGGAAACACGGCTCCATTCGTCGGCGGGTTCCACTGTTTCGAAGACGCCGAGATTCGTAATTCGATCATCGTTAATAATTTGACCGACAAAGGGGAAACGTCCGATTGCTACAGATTCGGCATATTCCATAACACGCTCGTCGGCGCAGGAACGACGTTCGTCACAGAGCAAGACGCAACGGTCTATTACTGCGATCCGACGCAAACGATCTTTACCGACGCGGCGAACGGCGATTACTCGCTTGCGAACAACTCGATCGCAATCGACCTCGGAAACGCGGACTATTTAGTCGGCGCGGTAAACCAGGACGTCGCGTCGTTTATAGACAACTATATCTCTCCCGAACTGGCGCAATATTGGCTCGAAGGTATTGACGCCGATCTCGCCGGTAACGAACGCGCAACGCTCGGCGCCGTCGACCTCGGCGCGTACGAATATCAAGGCGCGCGATACACCCTCGCCGCGCCTGTGATCGTTGCGCGCGAAACGGAAGCGGGAACGATCAATTTCGAATGGACGACGGTTCCTCACGCCAAGAAGTACTATATTTCCTACGCGTTGGAAGGAGGCGCCGCGACAAACGTATGCGCCGCCGCAGACGACACGAGTTATACGCTCTCGGGTCTGCAACCGAACGGGACGTATCATATTAAGATTCGAGCGACGAGCGCCTCGAGTTACGCCGACGCCTCAGCCTGGTCGCCGGTAGCGACAATCGTCGCGCGGGATCCGGAAGCGCCGTCCCTCGTTGTTACGACGTTGTTTCCCTTCGCGAAGCGGTCGCCTACGCGGCGGCGGATCCGACGCTCGGGGATACGATTACATTTGACGCCTCTTTGGACGGCGGGACGATAACGCTCACGCGAGGTCAAATTTCCGTTGAGTCGTCGATTACGATCGACGCGTCGGCGTTGACGTCGCTAACTGTCAACGCCAACGACGCGAGTTACGGATTCTCTCTGATCGGCGTCAATAACGCGTTGCAAGGATTAACGATCACAGGCGGAATAAGCGGCGGCGTCTATATTGGAGGAGCCGGCGTGTCGCTGACTAACTGTACGATTTCCAATAGCGGCGGGTACGGAGTCTATATGTACTATGGCGCGGCGCTAACGAACTGTTCAATTACGAACAACGGTAATTCCGGCGTTTACGTCGACTGCGGGAACGCGACGTTGGTCAATTGCGTCATTTCAGGGAATACGGCGTATCAGGGCGGCGGGATCCAGATCCTCAGAAGCGCTACTGCAACGCTAGTATACTGCACGGTCGTGGGCAATACGGCAAGGCAGGGAGGCGGCGGCGCGTACGTTTATTCTTACAACGCCTATTCGCAAGGAACGCTTGCGCTTTGTAACACGATCGTCGTCGACAACGACGGCGGAGATTTTGTAAAATACAATTCCTCGTACGGCTCGATCGTCGGTTACAATACGCTTTCGAGCTTTACGGCGTGGGACGACGGCGCGGACAATTACGTCTACGATTCGGCGCAACCGCTCTTTACGGACGCTGCGAACGGCGATTATACCCTCGCCGACGGAAGCGTTGCGATCGACGCGGGCGACGTCGCGTATCTTCCGTCCGACCTAACGACGGATCGCGCCGGTTCCCCGCGCGTCGTCGGCGACGCGGTCGACTTAGGCGCCTTCGAACGCCTCGTCGTTCAAACTTTGGACGCCCCGAATATTACCGTCTACACGAAGAAAACGAACGCAATTACGCTCCGATGGAACGCCGTCGACGCCGCGACTGGGTACGTCTTCGAGTACAAAGAGGTCGGCGCGGCGGAATATACCGTCGTCAACCTCGCCGCGAATAAGTTGCAACGCCAGATTGCCAATCTTACGGAAGGCGGGGAATACCTGATTCGCATTAAGGCGCTCGCCGGAGACGGCGCGCTCGACTCCGAATACGCCGAAATCACCGCCGTTACGCAACGTACCCTCGCGACGCCTGTCGTCGCCCTAACGAACGCCGACGAATCATCCCTCGCCTTCGCATGGGAGCCTATCGACGCCGCGATCGGGTACAAAGTCATGTACAAAGCCGCCGCTGACGCCGCGTACACGACCCTCGAACTCGAAGCGACCCCGAGCGTTACCCTGACCGGTCTGCAAATGGATACGAACTATAGCGTTAAGGTCTGCGCGCTCGGAGACGGGGACGACTTCAAGTCCTCCGCCTACTCGACCTTAACCGCCTATCGTACGATCAATCCGTTCCAACTCGTCGCGCCGACCCTCGTCGCGACCGACGCCTCCAACGATTCCGTCCTCCTCCACTGGAACTCTATTCCGAACGCGACGAAGTACTATATCGCCTACGCGCCGATCGGAACGACGACCTTCACGACGAAATCGACGCCGGCGACGAACCTGTTCTATCGAATCCAAGGGCTCGAACCGAATACGGAATATCAGATTAAGTTGCGAACGGTCGGCTCCGGCGACTATATCAACTCGAAATATTCCGCCGTTACGACCCTCGCGACGACGACCGACGCCTTCGTTAAGACAGCGCTCGACGTTCCGACCGTTACCGTTTCGACCCCGACGAGCGACTCGATGCGCGTCGAGTGGACCCCGAATCCGCGCGCGACGGCGTATACGCTCATCTACAAGCTGAAGACCGATTCCGCGTATACGACCGTCAATATTGCGTCGACGGAAACGACCTACCTCGTCGAAGGTCTGACCCCGGGCGCGACCTATTACGCGAAAGTGCGCGCGATCGGCGACGGAAACTTCTATACGAGCTCGGCGTACTGCGCGACCAAGGTCGCTACGACCCCAACGTCGGACGCCTTGCTCGACGAAGCCTTCGCCGAACTCTTCGAAGAGGAATTGGAACTCCTTTTCTAGTTTGAACTCCGCGCCCTAACGTTAGCGTTAGGGCGCCGATAAATAAAAAACTAGGACGATACAATTTCATATCGTCCTAGTTTTTTTTCGTTTAGGTTGCGCAGGAAGGTCGTCGGCGCCGGAAGTCGAAGAGTTACAGGAGTCCCTTTACAAAGTCGCGAACTTTTGCCATATCGGCGGTCGGCTCAAATCGCGCGACGACCTTGCCGTCGCGATCGACTACGAATTTCGTGAAGTTCCATTTAATATCCGCTTTTTTCGCCCAGTCGGGATCCGCTTTCGCGAAGTTCTTTTCGAGAAGATCCTTGAACTGATGCTCGTCGAAGCCTGCGAAGGGGCGTTGCGATTTCAGGTAGGTATAGAGGGGGAGTTCGTTCGGTCCGTTGACGTCGGACTTCTTCATTTGCTGGAAGCCGGTATGGTACTTCGTCGTGCAGAATTCGCGAATCTCGACGTCGGTACCCGGCGCTTGACCGCCGAATTGATTGCACGGAATGTCGACGATCTCAAGTCCTTTCTCGTGGAAGTCTTCGTAGAGCTTTTCGATCTGCTCGTACTGCGGCGTGAATCCGCACCTCGTGGCAGTGTTTACAAAGAGAATCACCTTCCCTTTGTAATCGGAAAGTTTAAGCTCTTTCCCTTCGCCGGTCGTGAGAACGACGTCGTAAACGCTTTCGATCTTCTTTTCCGGCGCGGTTTCCTTGGCGTCGTCGGCGTAAGACGCGGTCGCTCCGAACGTCAACCCGACAAGCGCGGCGACGATTAACGACAATTTCATTTTCAATCTCCTGATCTACGGGATTTGGCGCGGTCGTTTCCGCAATTCAAATTCATACCAAAGAAGTCGGATTCAAGGGATACGCATATCATACCGCCTGACAAGCCTTACGTCAACCGACGCTCTGTCGTTTCATCCCGTTGGTCGCTTGCCGGGTCGCCAATCCAACGCGCCAAAGGCGCGTCCATCGCCCAAAGGGCGATTTTCCCGGCGCGAACGCGCCGCCCCGCGCTCCATAAGCGCGGGGGAAGCCGCCGGCTTTAGTCGGCGG
>ONGM01000218.1 GCA_900317365.1 uncultured Planctomycetota bacterium | reverse complement strand
CAAACGCGTTTGCGCCCATAGCTCAATTGGATAGAGCATCGGTCTACGGAACCGAAGGTTATCCGTTCGAATCGGATTGGGCGTACTCGGAGGAGTTGGAGTGATCCCGCTCCTCCTTTTTTGTTTCTTGTCTTTCTCGGTCAAATTTTCTCAGTCAAAATCTTTCGCGCGCCAAACGTTTGACGTTGGCGTTCAATTATCATATAATCGTAACGAAGTTAAGACGCTGAGCAGACCGGCGCCTTGAAATTTAGCCGCTAGAATTAAGTGAGACGCAAATATGACGAGACCGTTAAGCAAAATCGCGCCCGATTGGTGGGATTACACGACTCTTGACCCCGAAATCCTCAGCGACGCCGCAAAATTGACGGAAGAAACCCTGTTTAAACTTTCTCGACCCGGTTTTACCGTTCATTACTACGACACGCTCGAAGAATTTTACGCTGCGGAAGCGCTCGAATACGTCGAAGCCTGGCGACAAGCGACCCCCGATAATCCGGTCGGACTCTGCGGCCCAATCGGTCCCACGGAACAACTGCCGATCGTCGCGCGGATCGTCAACGCGCTCGAAATTAATCTGAAAAACGCCCATTTCTGGGGTATGGACGAATGGGTCGAAAACGGCGTTCCCGTCTCTATGGATCATCCGCTCTCATTCGCGCGCGCCGATTTCGGACTTTGCTTTAATCGAATCGACGAAAAACTACGTATGCCGCTCGAAAATATTCACTTTCCGTCCGGCGACCTCGCGGCGTACTCCGCAACGTACGATCAAATTCGCTGCGCGACAATGCAAGGCGGGCAAGGCGACACGAAGCACTGGGCGTTCAACGATCCCGTGCGCCGCGTCGGAGAGTATCAAGACGCCCCGCCGTCCCCCGAAGAATACCGAAAACTCGCGACGCGCGTCGTCGATCTGCACCCGATCACCATTCTGCAAAACGCGCGCACAAGCGGCGGCGGATACGTCTCGACCGTGCCGTCGCAGGCTTGCACCGTCGGTCCCGTCGAAACGTGGAAGGCGGACAAAGTCAGCATATGGCAGGCAGGTACGCACGACAACCCGTTCGGTATGCGACTCTCCGCTTGGATGGTCGCCAATAAGATTTGCGACTCCTCGACCCCAATGTCGCTCTTAGGCGATCATCCGAACGTTCATTTCCATTACTATCGTCCGGCGATCAAAAAAGTGGAAGCGGAAATGCACTAAGCGTCGCAAACTCGGCTTCCGCCCCAGATTCATTTGCGCACATAGATTAGGAGTTCATCAATGTTCATTAGCGAATTAACGCGGCGCGACATGCTCAAGACGCTCGGGTTCGGGGTCGGAGCCGCGGCGCTCGGAATCGGCTCCGCAGAAGACGTCGCGCGCGCCGACTTCGTTCGAAAAGAAGACAAAACGACGGGACAATTGCTCGACGGCTCGCAAGCGACGCCGTGCAAACAGCTCGCCGACGGCTCGATCGTTCGTCCGGCGGCGAACGTTCCGAAGATTAGCGAAACGGACGTTCTCGTCGTCGGCGGCGGACCGGCCGGATGCTGCGCGGCAATCGCCGCCGCGCGTCTCGGCGTGAAAACCACGCTCGTCGAACGCTACGGACACTTCGGCGGCCTCGCGACCGGAGGACTCGTCGTCCATATTCTCGGACACTGGATCAGCGAAAACGGTAAAAAAATCCAAGCGACCCAGGGTATCGGCGAAGAAATGATGAAGCGACTGGAAGGCTTGCCGAATGGAATCGTGAATCGCGAGTTCGGTAAGAATCCGACGCTCGACGCCGAAGTCTATAAGTACCTGCTCGTCGAGATGATCACCGAAGCGAATATCGAGGTCTTTCTGCACTCCTGGGCGTCCGACGCCATTATCGCCGACGCGCCGGATCCGAAGACCGGAGCGCCGGTCGTACGCGGCGCGGTTCTCCAAACGAAACTCGGTCCGCAGGCGATTATCGCCAAGCAAGTCGTCGATACGACAGGAGACGGCGACGTCTTCGTCCCGGCGGGCGCGGCGCATACTCAACGCGCTTACGAAATTGGACTTCCGTATCGAATAGGCAATCTTGACCGAGTGAATCCTCCGAAAGACGCGAAAAGACCGCGCTATCTCGGCGACGTAACGCCGGTCGCCGGCGTCAAATGGGTGAATATGGCGGGACCGTCCCTCGACGGGGTCGACGTTAAGACGCTGTCGAAGCTGGAACTGCAGCATCGCAAGCAGATCTGGAAGCAGGTTCAGGAAGTCCGCAACACGCCAGGCTACGAGAACGTTTATCTCATGGAAACGGCGCCGCAAATCGGGGTTCGCATTACTCGCGTCATTGAAGGGGATGCGACGCTAACGCTTGCGGAAGCCAAGGCAGGTAAGAAGTACGACGATTGCGTGGGAATCGGGGGCGCTTGGCACGGCGATCATATCGGATGGCAGATTCCGTACCGCTCGATGACGCCGAAGAACGTCGAGAACATCATTACCGCCGGTCGCTCGATCTCGGCGGAACCGCTCATGTCCGACAGCGTGCGCGTCATACCGAACTGCTGGGTGAGCGGTCAAGCGGCGGGGGTCGCGGCCGCGCTCGCCGCAAAGTCGAACGTTCTTGCGCGCAACGTCTCCATTCCGGACGTTCAAAAGGCGCTTCTCGAGCAGAAAGCGTACCTCGGTTAGAACGCAATCGCGTTGCAAGAGAACTTGGCAAATTCGCGCCGTCTTTCCCCAAGACGGCGCTTTTTTACGTCCGCGCGAATCCCAGAGAGAGGCTGACATGACCCCAAGGGAAACGGTAAATCAGGGAGCGAAAACGCGACGCGCCTTCATGTTAGGCTTCAGACTCTTGATTTTTTTGGCGTTCGTCGGCGCGACGCTCTTCGGCGGCGACGCGCTCGTTCGCAAGGTCATGCAAACGAGTCCGGCGCTCTTTCTCGCTTCGATTCTCACGTCTCGGCGCGTTCCGACCGACCTCGTCTTCGGCGCGATTTCCGGCGCGATTTTCATAGCGTGCGCGTTTCGGCGACGATTCTTTTGTCGACGCGTTTGCCCGCTCGGCGCCTGCGTCGACGTCGCCGCTTACGCGCGAAGGCGCCTCTTTAAACGTCCCGCGCTACGCTTCGGCGCGACAAGGGTTTTGCGTCCCTTTCCGATTCTCGCGCTCGTTTGGCTCGCGGCGCTCCTCGTTCCGCTCTTGAATCGCAACGTTTCAATCCCGTTCGACTTAACGCCCCTCGCGTTCGATCCGACGAGCCTGCTCGCAAGCTGGCTTCGCGGCGACGCGCTCGGCGTTAGTCTCGCGTTTTTCGTCGGATGCTTTCTCGTCGCCAGTTACGCGTGGCGTTTTCAAGTCTGCCCGTGCGGTCTGTTCCAAGATCTCCTTTTTCTTCCGACCGCAATCGTTCAACGCATCCGTAAGCGACTGCGCAAAAAAGCGCTGGACAAGGCGCCGAATGAGGTCGAGAAAGAACGCGAAAGCTCAACGACGCGCCGAAACTTTCTCCTCGGCGGCGCGACGTGCGCAGTCGTCGCCCTCTTTTGGTCGTTTGCGAAACGCGCCGCTTCAAACGCCCGGAACGTCTTCTTTCGCCCGCCGGGCGCGCTTCCGAGTCCTCAATTCGAAACCTTATGCTCGCAATGCGGACAATGCCTGCGCGCATGCCCTACCCGAATTCTAACGACCGCGACGCCGCAATTCGCGTCAAGCCTGCCCTTAGCGTCGACGACGCGCGGAACTCCGATCGTCCTCTTTGAACGCGGCGACGGATACTGCGAAAAAGATTGCGTCGCCTGCGCCGACGCCTGTCCGACCGGCGCCATTGCCCCGATAACAATTCCGACCAAACCCTCATATCCGATCGCAACGGCGGTTTTCCGACTCGACTATTGTCTTCTCTACTATCAGCAAGAATGCTCGATCTGCCGTCGAGAATGCCCTTACGACGCGATCGATTTTGTCTGGTCCGACGAAGAGTACGCGTCGCTGCCGACGATTCGCGAAGAAGCCTGCGTCGGGTGCGGGCGATGCGTCGTTCGCTGCCCCGGCGCCGGAGATTTCGTCGACGAAGAAGAGAAACACGTTAAGGCGCTCTCTTTAAAACCGCGCGACGTATGAATATAAAAAAACGCTCCGTCTGCGAGTTCGCGCGGAGCGTTTTTCCGATCGACTCATTCGAGTACTAGGGAGCTTATTCAATACTGAATTCAAACTCTTGATTCGGACTATGATTCCACGCGTGTTCGCGCGTAACCGGGGAAATATCGAAGAGAGGCGAGAACGTGCGAACCTTCACGTTCTTCATATCCTTCGAGAATTCAAGCAGCTGCAGCCATCCGTCGCCGCCGTTGCCTTCCCAACCGCCGCCCATCGCCTGCATATCGCAAAGAAGTTGCGCGACGTTTTTCCCCGCGACGTTTTGATCGACGCGGAACCCGGTGCAACCGTCAATATTGTCCGCCGTCGAATGGTGTCCGCAAATGACCATGCGAATATTCGCGGTCGGATAAATCAATTCCTTCCAGATCTCTTCCCCGGAACGTCCGCCTTCCTTATTGACGCCGTAGCCTTCTTTCTCGTCGCGTTCGCAATTGGCCGTGTAAGGACGCATATAAGAGTGCGTGATCACAATACCGAAAGCGTCGGCGTTTTCCGGACGTTCAAAGACGCTCTTAGCCCAAGCGAGAGCTTCCGGTCGCGGCGCAAATTCGAGCGCGACCAGGACGATTCGAGCGCCTTCGTCCGTCGTCATTTGATACGCGGCGTTTTCAAGCGTCTTGTAACCGTACGCGTTTTCAAACATATCGAAGAGAACGCCCTTCCACGCGGAATTGCGATCGCTCGGGAAATACGAGTTTACTTGCGTTTCACGATTGAGCGAAGAACGCGTCCCGTAATGAGTCCCGTCCGGGTAAATATACGGTCCGTAGTCGTGGTTGCCGGTAACGACGATATAGGGATACAGACCGTCGAGACGCGAAAATGCGCGAGACGTGCATTCCCACATTTGCTTGCTCGTCTGATTCGCAAATTTACCGTCCGGATACTGGAGATTATTCGATTCCACGAGGTCGCCGACGCAAACGACTTGACGAATATTCAGTTTGTCTTTACTCTCGGCGATCCAGGCGGTCATGAGCTCGAAAATCCCCTGATTGCGCCCGTAGCGAGTGTACGCTTGCGGGTCGGGAATGACGACCATAGTCCACCCGCCCTCTTGTTCCACCGCCGGCGCCTTGTACGGGATCTTTTCCGCGTCTTGTGAAAAAGCTACGGACGTCGCGGCAAACGCCAACGCCGCTACGACTAAGGTCAACGAGACGATCTTTTCTCGCATTGCAACTCCTCTTTCGATATGATTCCACTAACGTCGCGCGCGACTATCGCACGTTCCAATCGACGCTTACAATATATCGCGACGATCGATTAAAATCAAGTTTTCTCGCGCGTCAAAAGAACAACCGACCCCAACTTTCAGCGTCGGAAAGTTGAAGTCGGTTGAATTCGCCTAGAAGATCGCTTCACCGTAAAAACGGGGACGATCGACGTCGCGCCGAAGACGCGTCGCGTTCCTTCGCAAGAGAAACGCAACGCGCCGTTCTACGCTAAGGCTCAAAGGTTGAAGACTCTTTCGTTACGATTAAAGAGCCTCGTCAAAACCCTCGTTCAAGAGTTCGGCGAAAGCCTCGTCAAGGAGAGCGTCCGACGCGCCTTGATTCTCGTACGCGCCGAGGTCGACAACGTCGTTCACGATTCGCGCGGCGCCGGCGAGATCAAATTCGCTCGTTACGTACGCGTTGTCGCCGAGGTCGATCGCCTGAGAGCCGTCCGCGAGGCTGTAATCGCCGTTCACCGCGTCCGTAAAGAGCGCGCGCGTCGAATCGTAAGCGTACTCGCCGCCGGCGCCGAGCGTATGCGCATAGCTTACCGTTCCCGTCGTCGATACGTCCGCGCCGGAGTTCTGCGCAAAGATCGAGTTGTAGATCGCGCCGATCCCGTACAAAGATTTCAACGCGCCGGAATCGCCCTTCGTCGTCGTGTTCTTCGCAATCGTCGTATTCACGAGAGTATACGTCGTTCCAACTTCGTTGCCGGAGAAGTACAACGCGCCCCCGTCGTTCGCCTCGTTTTCCGCAATCAGCGTGTCGCGAATCGTTACCGTCGGGTCGGGGTTCACTCGACTCGTCGCGCCGGTCTCAGGGTCTTTCACCGCAAGAAGCGCAGACGACGTATAGATCGCGCCGCCTTTATCCGACGCCGCGTTGCCGATAAATCGAGAGCCCGTTACTTCCAGCTCCGAGCCTTCAACGCTAATCGCGCCGCCGCAAACCGCCTCGTTATTGACGAAATCGCTGTTCACGATCGTAAGCGTCAAGCCCGCGTTCGCGCTAATCGCGCCCCCGTTCTTCGTCGTCGTCTTGTTGCCTTCGAAAACGCTGTTCTCTACGTACGCGTTCGCCGGACGATGGGGAATTTGACCGTAGTTGCTGAACAACGCGATCGCCGCGCCGGACAT
>ONGM01000222.1 GCA_900317365.1 uncultured Planctomycetota bacterium | reverse complement strand
TTTCGCGTTTGACTGCGAAAACCCTGTAAGGCACGCCCGGGGGGACTCGAACCCTCAACCTGCGGATTAGAAGTCCGCTGCTCTATCCAATTGAGCCACGAGCGCAAATATCTCTGATCATTATAGCGCTCGTAGTAATTTGTCAAGCGCTATTCTTGCTCGTTTCTTTAGACGTTAAAGACGCCGGCGCCAAGCGCGTTTTGCGCGGCGTTGGAAAGCGCGAGGGGTCGTTTCAAATGAATAAGCCGATATTTCGGAGAAGACTTGGCGCGATATGCGAATCTAGTCGATAAGTGATCTGAAGACTTTCGCCTGCGCGCGTCGTACGGCGCGGCGTGAGTTCCTCGATTGAACGATCGTCGCGCGGGGTTACAATAATAAGGTAGGCGAGGTCGGCTCGCGAACGTTGGGCGGGAACGTCGGCGCGAAAGACGCCGAACGATTTCCTCTCGAGCGATAATGATAAGACGTCCGCCGCGTCAAAACGACGTCGACAGTCAAACAAACGGAAACGCGACGCTCAGAGTCGCCGCCGAGGTGATTCGAACGTCGTTTCGGCGCGCTGCGGCGGGAAACAATGTGAAGGCTACGATAATGCGCAATTCGGATAACCAACTTTATGAACGCGCGAAGAAATTCCTGATGCGACGCGTTAACTACGAGACCTTTACTTCGATTCCATACGAAAAAATGCAGACGGCGTTGGCGCGCGTCGCCGATTTTCTCGAATTCGTAGGGAATCCTCAAAATGAGTTCGCCGTGATACACGTCGCCGGAACCAAAGGAAAAGGAACCGTGTGCGGCGCCCTCGATCAAATCTATCGCGCCGCCGGGTACCGAGTCGGCCTTTTTACCTCGCCTCATCTGGATGAGATCATTGAACGCTTCCAGATTAACGGGGTCCCGTGCGATAAGAATCTCTTCGCGGAAACGACAAGTATGCTCGTTGAACGCTGGAAAGAGTACAAAAGATTAAGACGGCGAAATAATCGTCAAATGCTCGAACTCGACGATAAAGAGGCGCTCTACGCCGAGGCGGAATCGTCGTCAATGACGTTTTTCGAATGGTCCCTCATTATTGCGTTGACTCTCTTTGCGCGCGCCAAAGTCGATCTCGCCATACTTGAAGTGGGACTCGGCGGACGCTATGACGCCACAAACGTGTGCTACGCCGACGCGTCCGTCGTCACCAGCATTAGCTACGACCATTGCGAACAGCTCGGGAACACGCTCGCTCAAATCGCCAATGAAAAACTGGGGATTGTCAAGTCGAACGCGCCGCTCGTGTGCGGCGTCGGCCTCTCCAACGCTCTGTACGGAAAATACGACGCTTTTAAAGCGTCGGAGGAAATTAAAAACGACGAGTTTGAAAGGATTCAAAACGAACTCATAAATAAGTCTTCCGCCCCGCTGGACGAAGCGACGAACCCGGAGCCGCCTCGAATAATGAAGCGTAAGTTCGACGAAAGTTTCTCGGACGATGAGCGCGACTTCGCCTTCATGGTCGACCAAGAAAGAATTATCACCAAGCAAGACGTCGCCGAGTTGCGCGAACTTGCCCGCAACGTCGCCGAACGTTTTCACGCGCCCTACATTCAAGTCGAGGCCTTGTCCCCGTTTACCGCCGCTCTCCCGACCCCGCCTTTCGACTTGGTTCGGAGATGGAACTTTGAAATCGCCTTGAAAGTCGTCGCCGTGCTCGCGGAACGATCCGTCGCGCCTGATCGCCGACCCGGCGCAGGGGACCCGGAAAAAACAAAACGGTTCCCTGTGTCGAGCGCCGCGATTCGTCGCGCCGCTGAAAATTTCTCGGTTCCGGCGAGATTTGAAATTGTGTCCTCTAAGCCCCTTATCGTGGTCGACGGCGCTCATAATCGCGCCTCCGTCGCAGCCTTCCTAAAGACGGCGCGCGAGAGATTTCCTAATCAGAAATTGCGCGTGCTTTTCGCCGTGTCAATCGGTAAAGACGTGCGCGGAATGCTCGCCGAATTGGCTTCGTACGCGGATGAAGTCATCTTGACGGAACGAACCAGAGATTCACGATCGACGCCTTTGCCTGACCTGATCGAGATTCATGAAAAACTTCTCGACGAAACGTGCGCGGAAGACTCGCCGATCCGGAAAAAATTCCGAATCGCGCCTGATTTCCGCGCCTTTATCGCAGATTACTGCGCGCGACCTAACGTCTCGAACGACCTGCTGTGCGCAATCGGGTCGTTCTATTTCGCCGCAGAAGTGAGAAAAATCGTGTCGAAGCCCAATTTATAGGCTTCTGACGCTGAATTCGTCGCCTTTTTGAAATTTTTTCCAAAAGAGGGCTTGCGGAAACTGAAAGACGTGGTAGATTCTAACACACTTGACGCGACGGTCAATCGACTCGCTGGTCGAAGGATCGATCGGAGCGGCGAAAAAGAAAAATGAAAAAATTTTCAAAAACCGCTTGACGAACTCAAAAGAGGCGCTAAAATCTCCTGAGTCGTTAGTCGACGCGAGGCAGAGTTGAGAGATCAACG
>ONGM01000223.1 GCA_900317365.1 uncultured Planctomycetota bacterium | reverse complement strand
GCTAAATAAGGCGTTGCGCCGTCTTTCCTCGAATACGGTCAACGCATAAAGAAAGAGCGTCCTATCAATTCGGATAGAACGCTCTTTTTTCGTTTCTATTAAGACTTATTGAGAGCCGTCCGGGCTTCTCGCTTTTCTTCGTTATTCGTCGAAAATATCGTCCAAATCTTGTCCGGAGTCCTCGATGTTTCGATCAGCGATAATCGGAATCGCTTCGCCGATCAACTTAACGATTTCGGCAGGAAAGACGGAGTCGGTTTTAATAACGTTCTTATTGACTTCTTGCGTCGTGGTCAAGACGGCGTTTTCGGCGTTTGCGACGAGGTCAACGACTTCAAAGAAGGCGCGCGCGTCGGGATCCTCGGCTTTCGCTTCGCGAAGCGCGATCGTCTCGTTGGCGATGAGAGCCGCGAGCTTTGACAGGTCGAAGACAGAGCGATTCGGTTGCGGCGCGCGGTGTAAAGAATCTTCGAGGACGTTGCGCAGAACGGCGTCGAGTTCTTCTTCTCCGAGTCCGAACGCGAAGACGACGGCGGAGTCGGAAACGGCGAACCGAATCGAGAGGGTTTTGCCGTTAAGGTAGTCGTTCAGTTGGGCGAGATCGCCTTCGAAGTCCGACGCGTCGAATTTGGAAATATCATAGCCGGCGACTTTTTCCGCGTCCAATTTCACATATTGCTCGAACTCTTGCGGAAATTCCGACTTGAGACGATCGGCCGCGACCTTAAGCGCTTCCTTTACCGCGTTCGGTTTCGTCGTCGTCGAGCAGAAGATCGCGGCGGGAGTCGTTAGCGCCGCGACGCCGAAGTCGTAGGAGTCCGCTTGTAAATCGGCCTCAAGAATTTCGGAGAAGAGATTCGTGAGCTTCTGCGCGAACGCGTAGTTGACCTCGTCGTCTTTGAGCGCGTCGAGCGGTTTGGAAAGATTCTTCTTGATCGTATATTTGAAGTGATTCGCGTTGTACGTTTTCGCCTGATCCGAGAAGATCCCGGCGGCGACCGAGTAGGCGATCGCGTCCGGAGTTTCCGCGAGCTTTGACCATCGGGTTTGTTCGGCGGAGGATTTCTCGAGATTCTCGGCGACGTAGCTCTTCGCCTTATGCGTTACGGTTGAAGCGGTGTGAATATTGCCCTCTTGATCGACGTAGAGCGTCCACTCGACTTTACCGAGAGAATCGAAGAGTCCGTAATAGTATTCTAACGTCTGTTCGATATCGGCCAGCTCGTCTTCGTCGGCGTCGGAGGCAAGTTCGGAAATCTTCTGCCGGAGCAACGCGGTTCCCGCTTCGATCAACTCTTTCGGAAGTTTCGTTAGGTTGACGTTAAACGTAACGATTTTAGCGGCGCCGTCCGGCGCTTCGCGGAAGAGCGTCTTTGGATCGTAAGGCGTCTTTACGGCGATCGGTAGAAATTCGTCGATCGTGAAATAAAGCGCGCCGTTAGAGTACGCGCAGTTGATCGTCTTCGTCGTCTTATCGCTGATTTTCTCGTTGATAAAATCGCACCCTTTACGGAAGCTCGCTAGGTCGTCCTCGCTCGGCTCGTTGGCGAGAGGAACGCGCAAAAACGGCGCGATCGAATTGCCGTCGCACGCGACAAAGAACGCGATCGGTTCCGCTGAATTCAGTTTCTTGACCGCGTCGATTCCGGTCGCGAATTCGAGCATTGGCTTGAATTGTTCTTCGTATCCGAGTTGCGCGGCGACCTGACCCAACGCGGTGGAAAGATCGTCGAAACCGGCGATCGCGACGGCGGCGAACGGTTGCGGCGTCGAGGAAGGTTCGGCCGCAAGGAGACGGCGCGACGGCGACAAGGAAAGAAACGCGCCTAAAAACGCGGATATAAACAGCGCGCTCGCGATCGTTGCGCGAGCGACTCGGCGATAGTCCATTTTGTTCCTCCAAATGAAATCGTTTCGGCAAAATCGACCTTGTTGTGAAAAAGCCGAGCCGCTCGAGAAATATCGGCGCGTTTCGGCGGGGAATCTTGCACGACCGCATTTTAAGCGGCGCGGCGCGTTTCGTCAAGACGTTGAAGCCTGGCGTTTTCGCCCGACCATTTTTTGCGCGGCGGTTCAGAGAGAGGGATTGAACTTGTCTCGCCGCCTCTTATTGAGTACCCTAGGACGACGTCGCCTGACTTTTAAGTCGGTTTGATTGGGCGTCCTTATATTTAAAGGGAAGGCAAGGGGCAAGATGAGCGCATATTCCCATTTGTACGACGAAGCCGGAAGAGCGTGCGACGCGGCGCGTTATCCGAATCGCGCCGGGCTTGTCGACGCTTTGCGCCGCGGAAGAACGCCGTCGACGCGAGAGCGCCGAAACGAAAAGAACGCGCTTTTTAACGAGTTTGCGAACTATTTCGACGCGTTTGCTCAGGCGTTCATGAACGCCGGCGCCGCGCAGTCTGAGTTTCATGAATTCGGATTCGGCGACGTCGCAAGTTTCTATGATTCCTTACCGGATCTTTTTTCGAGCGAATTATGGCTCGCGGCGCCGAACGAGAACGCGGACGCGCTACTTGTTCTTCCGGCTGAGACGGCGTTGACGTTTGTTCTCGAGGGGTTAGGCTACGATCTTGGCGCCTTGTGCGCGAACAAAACGCTAACTCGCGATCTGTTTGAAGGCGACTCGACGTCGCTTACGGAGTTGGAGGTCGAGCTTTTGGCGCGCGCAGGAAGGCGGCTTATCGCGCTTGTTCCGAATTGGTCGCGAGGCGGGGCGGAGTCGGTAGGCGCGGAGCCTTGGAAACTTCGTCGTTTTTCCGAATCGGGCAAACGGACGAGTTTGGTTGATTTTACCTGGGGATATTGGGAGACGCGTTCGATTCGATTGAACGGTCGCGCGTTCGGTTGGACGACGTTATGGAACGCGGAAACGACGTTTGGGGCGAGTTTGGAGAGGCCGACGTTTCGAAGACGCGAGACTGAGGTTCAAAGTCCGGACGCCGTCGAAACGTCAGGCGCGCGCAAAGGCGGCGATCCCGAGTCGGACTCGGCGTTTGTCGAGGTCGTAATTGCTCGTGGGGAGATTCCGGCGGACTTTGTTAGCGCGCTGAAGCCTGGCGACGTATTGACGACGGAAGTTCCGGCGGATCGACTGTTTGACGTTTATATTGACGGTCGACTTTCGTATAGAGGTCGTCCAGGCGTCTATCGTCAGGAGACTGCGGTTCGTCTTGCGGAGCTTGTGGAAGGGGAAGGTTAGGCGAAGATTCGTCGGAAAGATTGACTGAATTTGGATTTTTTTTAAAAGACGTCTTGTCAGAAATCAACGAGGCGCTAAAATAACGTCAGTTGGTTTGACGCGTTTGCCTCATGGAGACGGACGTTTCCTTTGAGCGCGTCGAGCGAACGATGGCTGAATAGCTCAGTCGGTTAGAGCGACGGCTTCATAAGCCGTAGGTCACAGGTTCAAGTCCAGTTTCAGCCACTTAACGTAACCCGAGATTTCTCGGGTTTTTTTGTTTCTTGACAATTGATCCTGCTCCTATGCCTTCTTGACTTTTTATTGACGTCCGAAATCGTATAATGACCTGCGTCGACGCCTGGTATTACGCCAGATTAACGCCAATGTCGACTCTTGATTTGTTCGGACGATCAAAGCTCTATCATTGCTTGAATCGGTTGCGTCAAAGCGGATAGCGTTTCGCAAAAAGTTTGATTGGAGGAGAACTATGAGCGCCGTCAAGGTATGCG
The DNA here is from genome assembly GCA_900317365.1 of uncultured Planctomycetota bacterium. Taxonomy (GTDB): domain Bacteria; phylum Planctomycetota; class Planctomycetia; order Pirellulales; family Thermoguttaceae; genus RUG369. Next base: position 10,656 of record ONGM01000223.1, on the reverse strand, counting down.
AAAATGTCGAGTGTCAAAGGAACGGTTTGATCTTTAACTCGCTCGGAACAGACGAAGTTGAGTTCATCGGCGTCGATTTCATGTATAAATCGGAGATCCTTGATATTCCGGAAATGATCGACGGTAAGCGCGTCGTTGAAATTGGCGAGAATATTTTCAAAGAGGCATTTGCCCCTTATGCGTTAAGGCGCGTTGTCATACCGGCGTTCGTCGTTTCTATCGCCGCAAACGCATTCATAGGGCTCAGGAACCTCTGCGAAGTTGTTGTTGACGATCGTAACGCACGCTACTCGAGTAAAAACGGGATTCTCTTCGACAAAATGGGAACGGAACTCGTTCTCTATCCTCCGGCGAAAGGACTAAGGAAAATCTTTGTTCCCAACGGAGTCGAAAAGATCGGCGCTTTTGCTTTTGACGGAGCCGACCGTAAACGCGTTTATATTCCGGCCTCCGTTCAATCCATTAGCGCAAACGCGTTTGGAAGGTCGCGCCTCGCGGCGATCATCGTTAATAACCGCAATCCCTACTATACGTGCGAAGAAGGCGTCCTATTCGATAAAGAGAAGAAAACGCTCTACAAATACCTACGCAAAAGGCAAGAAAATCAGTTTGCCGTTCCTGAAGGCGTCGAAAGAATATGTCCATACGCGTTCTTGGAAAGCGATAACCTAAGGAAGATTGTCCTTCCTAATAGCGTAAGTGTGATCGGCGAATCCGCCTTTGAAAAGTGCGATCGTCTGGAATCGATCAATATTCCCGACGGAATCGACGCTCTTCCGTACCGCGTCTTCGCCGAGTGCAAACAGTTGTTAAACGTCGACGTTCCCAACGGCGTCAAAAGAATAGGCGTCGGCGCATTTCAACGGTCCGGGATCGAACGAATTAAACTTCCAGACGGTCTCGCCGCGATACCCGATTGCGCGTTCAAAGAGTGTGAAAACCTCCAAAACGTCGACGTTCCTAACAGCGTCAGGTCAATCGGCGACTATGCCTTTTTTTTGTGCGTCCATTTGGAGAAAGCGGAAATTCCTGAAGGCGTCGAATCGATTGGCGAATTTGCGTTTGGCAATTGTGAGAGAATCAAAACGTTTCGTCTTCCGGCAAGCGTGTCGACGATAGGTGAAAGCGCGTTCATCAACTGCGGGCGTTTTCAGCTTCATATTGACGAAAATAATCCCGTCTACGTCGATCAAAACGGCGCTTTCCTCGACGTCAAGCGAGGAATACTTATTAGATATAGCCGATATAAGAGACGGACTTACGTTATTCCCGACGGCGTTAAGACGATTGGTTCTCAGGCGTTCGAAGGTTGCCGTCTTAGAAAGGTTGTTCTTCCGTCAAGCGTCGAAACAATTGGTTTCAGAGCTTTCGAATACTGTGATTCCCTCAAAAAGATCAATTTCCCCAACGGATTAAAACATATCGAGTCGAGCGCGTTTGAAGGTTGCGGAAAGCTTCGAGACTTCACGTTGCCTCAGAGTCTCGAAACGATCGATTTCCGCGCTTTTATAATGTGCGATTCTCTGAAAAGTATCGCGTTACCTGCGAGTCTGAAAGAAACGGGAGTTTCTGCTTTTGAGGATTGTCGAAGACTTCAGAGAATCGTTATTTCAAATGGCGTCGAATCTATTTCGCAAGAGACGTTTTATCATTGTCCCGCGCTGAAACGCGTTGTTATTCCGCAAAGCGTAAAGATTATCGATGATTATGCTTTTTACGGATGCACGTCCCTTAAAAGCGTCGTTATATCTGAAGGAGTGGAAAAAATATCGTTTCGAGCGTTCGACGCTTGCGAGAAGCTTGATCGCGTCGAAATTCCGGCAAGCGTTAAGGAAATTGAATACCGCGCGTTCATGTTCTATAAGCCGGAGGAAAGACCCGAACCGTTTTACTCTTTCTGCGGAACTCGTCCGGGTGGTCCAATGAAATTGTTCTTCACACAACAAACGACGCTTTACGGCGCCGCCGGAATTTATGCGCAACGCTGGGCTGAAGAAAACGGAATTCCTTTTGTAATTCAGGAACATAACCGACGACGTTAAATTTAGGGCTTCGCTTAAATGACGCGCTTGCGTTTGCACGCGCAACCGACTAAAATAGACCCCGTACTGGATCGCGACTAATAAACGACGAATAAACGGCTCGACGGCGAGGAGGTTGACAATGCGTTATTTCAATGATTTGTACGATTTCGACGATCTGCCGGATTTCGATAATCTCGACGACGGCGGTCATTTCGACTATCAATGGAACGGTATGCGCTTTGAATCGCGCGGCGAGGAGGAAGTCGCTTTTATAGGGGGAGGTCCGCTACTCGAAAGGTCTGTTTTCATTATTCCTGAAATAATCGCGGGAAAACGCGTCGTGGAAATTGGCGAGAAAGCGTTTAGAGACGGTTTTTGGAACGCAAAACGAATTGAACTTCCGAAAAGCGTTCGGAAGATTGGAAGACTGGCTTTTTCCTGTTGCTCGCGTTTACAAAGGATCGTTCTTCACGAAGGCGTCGAGGCGCTTCCGGAAGGCGTTTTCAATGATTGCTCCGCTCTTCAAAGCGTAGTCGTCCCTTCGAGCGTCAAATCGATCGCGTTTGACGCTTTTGCCAATTGTTCTTCGCTCTATTCGATTTTCGTTTCCAAAAGAAACCCGCGCTATGTGAGCGAAGACGGCGTTCTTTACGATAAAGAGAGAAAGAGTCTCGTCAAATTTCCTCAAGGTCGGCGCGGACAAAACTTCGTCATTCCCGACGGAGTTGAAATAATCGAAAATTTCGCGTTGGAAGAAGCGACGGATTCTTCCGTTACATTTCCCGCCAGCGTTCGGTTCATTGGCGAAAAAGCGTTCGGATGGGCGGAACTCGCCGAATTGCGCGTCGACGAGAACAATCGATATTTCACGAGCGTCGACGGCGTTTTATTCGATAAAGAGATGAAAACGCTCGTTAAATATCCCGCTCGCAAGACGGACGCGAGATACGTAATCCCGTTGGGCGTTGAAAAGATCGGCGTCCGCGCGTTCTCGGATTGTTACAAGCTTAAAACAGTCGTTCTTCCTCGCGGTCTGAAAATACTCGGCGAGTCTGCTTTCGACGGTTGTGGCAAGCTCCAGACGATCAACGTTCCCTACGGCGTCGAATTCTTGCCCAAGCGAATCTTTTTACATTGTTCAGAACTGTTAAAAATCAGAATACCTTCAAGCGTTAAAAGTATTGGCGCGAGCGCATTCAGAGGATGTAATCGCATTAAGAGCGTTAAGATTCCTCACGGGGTCGAGACAATCCCTAATTCTGCGTTTAACGGATGTTGGCGACTTAAGCGCGTCCGAATACCTTCTAGCGTCAAGTCGATCGGCAATTGCGCGTTTAGTGACTGTCGAAGTCTCCGACGCGTCAGATTAACCAAGAAGGTTGAGATAATTGACCGAGGAGCCTTCAGTGATTGCGAAAGCGTTCACAGAGTCCATATTCCTTCAAGCGTCTCAATGATTGGTGAATACGCGTTTAGTGGCTGTGAGAGTCTTCATTCGATTTGCGTTGCCAAAAAGAATCGGCGATACGCCAGTCAAGACGGCGTCTTGTTCGATAAAGAGATGAAAACGTTGCTCTGCTACCCACGAGGGAAAAAAACAAAGCGTTACGTCGTTCCAAATAGAGTTATAACGATCATGGACGGCGCTTTTAGAGGAAACCCAAATCTTGAAAAGATCGAATTAGCTCCAAATATCGTAACGCTTGGTTGCAACGCCTTTGAGTTTTGCGTCTCTCTCAAAAGCGTCCTTTTTCCGACCGGTCTAAAGCAAATTGAAGCAAGCGCCTTTAACAGTTGTCAATCTCTTCGAAACGTCGACTTTCCGCCGGGACTTGAATTGATCGGCGAGAACGCCTTTGAAATGTGCGATTCGCTGACGAGCGTCGTCATTCCGGCGAGCGTTAAGGAGATCGGACGACAGGCGTTTAACGATTGTCAAGGACTCAAACGCCTTAAATTATCCGAGGGGATCCCGACGATTTCAAAGGAAGCGTTCTTTTATTGTCCGGTTCTTGAAGTAGTCGAGATTCCCGCGAGCGTCAAGAGCGTCGAGGAAGAGGCGTTTTTCGGATGCGAATCGCTGATCAAGGTCGTTGTGCCGGAAGGAGTCGAAACGATTGCCGATCGCGCGTTCGACTGCTGTCATAAACTCTCTCGCGCGGTAATTCCAACGAGCGTTAAGATAATAGGCAAAAACGCGTTTCGATATTATAAGCCGCATGAAATAACGCCTCGTGGTCCCGGGGTTTGCGCAACTCGACCTCTAGCTCCCGATCGTTTTTGGCATTGTCAACAGACGACGCTCTATGCGCGCCTCGGAAGTTATGCTCAGCGTTGGGCGGAAGAAAACGAAATTCCTGTGGAAATCGTCGAAGATATCCCGTTTATCCCGCTTCAATAGGAAATTCGACCGTTCGTTTGATCGACGGTTCTCCGGAAGGCTCGGGACGATCGACGCGCGTTCGACCGACGTCTACTCCCGTTTACGTCTACTCCCGTTGAAGCGCGGTTCGCGACCTCGGCGGCGCGCTTGATTCCGGGAGATCGACCTCGACCCTACGTCCGTTATTCTCCTACTGGCGTCGCGTGGAATTTTTGTTATACTTTCGATAAGCGACGCGGAAAAGCGCAGGCGTCCTGTTCTGAAACGCTTCGAGCGAACGGGCGTTCCGCGCGGTAATTTGCGTCGCGTCGGCGAACTGCGCCGATTCGATTAACGAAAACCAAGCCGCGACTCAACGACGCGGCGTTGTTTGAATTTGGGAGAAATCAAATGATCCTCTTTGGCGGAGTTTCCGTAACGCTTATCGCATTAGGCGCTTGTTTCGTTATTCTGCTCATTCTTTTCGGATGGATCGCCGGCGCTTATAACGGACTCGTCCAGTTGCGCGGTCGGTACAAGAACGCATACGCCCAAATCGACGTGCAACTGAAACGACGTTACGACCTGATCCCGAATCTCGTCGAAGTCGCAAAAGCCTATATGACCCACGAACGAGAAACGCTCGAAGCGGTTATTCGCGCGCGCGGCGCCGCGCTCGGCGCCAATCAGAACGCGGCGGCCGCGCCGGGCGATCCCAACGCGATGCAGAACGTCGCCGTCGCGGAAGGCGCGCTCTCTTCGTCCCTAGGGCGACTCTTCGCCGTTATGGAACAGTATCCTACTCTGAAGGCCGATCATCAGATGAACGCGCTACATGAAGAACTCGTCTCCACCGAAAATAAGATCGGCTTCGCGCGCCAAAGCTACAACGACGCCGTTACGGTCTATAATACAAAACGCGAACTCTTCCCGACGAATATTGTCGCCGGAATCTTCAATTTCAACGAAGCGGCGCTCTTTGAAATCTCCGACCCCGTTGAACGCGAAGCCGTTCGAGTTAAGTTTTAATTGACAAGCAAATTCTCGCGAACCTGACTCCGAACTCGAATCGATGAATTTTTTTGAACGACAAGACAACGCGCGCGCGACGACGTTTCGTCTGACGATATTGTTTATCATTGCAATCTTCGCGATTTGCACGACGTTGCACTTCGTAGGCGCTTTCATTTGGATGGTCTTCAACAGTTCGTCTGAAGCGAAGCCGTCGTACGTCGACTTCCTTCTCGATCCTGAGATTATCGGTATCGACTTTCTCGTCGTCGGCGGACTCGTTCTTTTCTCGTCGTTGTGGAAATCAAGCGAAGTTGCGAGCGCCGGGATCGACGGCGTGGCGCGTTCGATCGGCGGAACTCAAGTGTACCGCGGAACCGACAAGCCTTGGGAACGTCGCCTTTACAACGTCGTCGAGGAGATGGCGATCGCCGCCGGCGTGCCCGTGCCGACCGTGTACATAATGGAGCACGAGTACGGAATCAACGCCTGCGCTTTCGGCGAATCCCCCGAAAAAGCCGGTATTTGCGTAACGCGCGGCGCCTTGGACGTCCTCTCTCGCGACGAACTTCAAGGCGTTATCGGACACGAATTTAGCCATATCGTCAATAGCGACGTCAAATTGAACGTTCGCCTGATCGGCGTCCTCTTTGGGATTGAAGTCCTCTCGATCGTCGCGCTGTACGTTATGAAATCATTGCGGTTTTCCACATCGAGTAATCGTAACGAGAAAAATTCCGGCGGCGGATTGATCGTCGTGATTTTCATCGTTTGTCTCGCGCTCTTTATCATCGGACAAGTCGGAGTCTTCTTTGGGAACCTCATTCGCGCGGCGATTTCACGTCAGCGCGAATACCTCGCCGACGCCTCCGCCGTTCAGTTTACGCGCAATCCCGCCGGTATCGCCGGCGCGCTCAAAAAGATCGGCGGGCTTGCCGAAGGCTCGACGATCGAGTCCCCGGGCGCTTCGCAAATGTCGCACCTCTTTTTCGGAAACGTCTTTGCCGCCGGTTTCATGCAGAGTCTCTTTCAAACGCATCCGCCCCTTGATCTGCGTATCAAAGCGATCGATCCGAATTTCGACGGCGTCTATCCTAAAAATATCCCATTTAACGTTTGGGACGACGAACCTGACGTCGGCGAGAGCGCCGCGAAAGCCGCGCCGGGAATTCCGCCGATCTTTCGCGGCTTTAACCAACCTGCGCAATTTGAAGGGACCCCGAAGGAGTATTTTACCGGACTCACGGTTACGGCGCATGCGATTCCTTCTCAAAAGACGACGATTCCTCCGACGACGATTCGACGGCAACCGACCGCGCCCCCGGTCGCGCCCCCTGTCGTGCCGCCGGTTGCTGAGCCGAAGAAAGGGAAGCGCATTGTCGTTGCGAGCGCGTTGCTTGAGCGCGCGCCGGCAAAGCTCAACGATCTTATTAACGAGCCCGTTGGCGCGTGCGCCGTCTTTTATGCGCTTCTCGCCGCGCCCGAAGCGCAGTATCGAGTAAAACAACGCGATATTGTTGCGCGCGCGGCTTCGCGCGGCGTTCTGGCGATCTACGACCTCGCAACGCCGATCGTTCTCGGATTACGACCGTCAACGCGCCTTGTCGTTCTGAGGCTCGCTCTTCCGACGATCAAAAAGATTCTGCCCGGCGATTACGCCGATTTTCGCAAGAGAGTCGTCGATATTTGCTGCGTCGACAATATTATTGACCTGTTCGAATACGCGGCGTTGGCGTCCGCGATCCGCGAGTTGGATATTTTCTTCGGTTTGACGCCGCCGCCGCGCGTCAAGTACGCCAAGATCGAACAGATCGCCGACGAACTCCGACTGATTCTCTCATACCTTGCGAAAGAAGGGGACGTCGGAACCTTAGGAACCGACGACGCGGTGAACGCGTACGCCGCCGGACTCAGGCGTCTCGGATACGATTTGAAACCTTACGATCCGCACGAAACGCCCAGTTTGAAAGCGTTTACTGAAGCGCTTAATAAGGTCGCTTGCGCTAATTCCACGCTCAAAATCGCGATTTTAGACGCGTGTTACGCTTGCGTTGCGTACGACGGACTTTTAACCGAACGAGAAGCGGCGATTCTCAGCGCTGTTACTGCGTCGCTCGGCGTTCCCGCTCCGATTTGGGAAGAGATCGAATAGTCGTTTTTCTTTTGCTTCCTGAAAAACTATTCCAAAGGACGTCGCGGCTCTGTATAATGAACTGCGGCGTTTTTTTATTGCGGTCGGCTTTGTTCCGATCGCTCGTTGGGTTGCGCGCGCCGATTTGCGCGATCGCTCACCTTATGTTTTAAGCAAGGAAAGAACTAATGAATCGCAGATCGTTTCTGTCGTTAGGGCTCGCCGCTCCGTTCGCCCTCAAAGCCGGCGGTTCCGTTATGGCGGCCGTTGATTATGACGTTAAAGACGCGACTATTACTATGAACTTCGCCAAGGATCCGCGCAATCCGAAAATGACGATGTGGCAATTGCCGAGTCAACACGGTCCGCAAATGATGGGCTACGTCCTCCGCACGGATTCCGGCGAAGTCGTCGTCTTCGACGGCGGTTGGGCGCAAGAAGCTCCGTATCTCGTCGATATTATAAAGAAGGAATGCGGCGGCAAAGTCGACGCGTGGTTCCTGACGCACGCGCACATCGATCACTGCGGCGCCCTCGCGGAGATTTGCTCCAAAGCGGAACTGAGAGATCAAATCGAAATCAAAGACCTCTATTATAACTTCCCGCCGCAAGAATGGCTCGATAAATACGAACCGGGAAGCGTTAAAGACACCAAGACGATTTTAGACGGTCTCGCTCAATTTAAAGGCGCCGTTCACGTGCCGACCCCTGGACAAATCTTCCAATACGGTCCGCTCAAGACGGAATGTCTCAACGATTTCGATCTTGAACTCACGATGAACTGCATTAACAACTCGACGATTATCTATCGACTCGACGTCGACGGCAAATCGATTCTGATCCTCGGCGACCTTGGATATGAAGGCGGCGATCGCGTCTTGAAACTCCAAGGCGACAAACTGAGTTGTGATTTCTGCCAAATGGCGCACCACGGACAGCAGGGCGTTCGCCGCTCCTTCTACGAAGTCGTGAAGCCGAGCTATACGCTTTGGTGCACCCCCGACTGGCTTTGGCGAAACGACACTGGAAAAGGCGACGGCTCCGGCCCTTTCAAGACGTGCGACACTCGAATTTGGTGCGCCGAACTTGGGGTCAAAGAGTACTTCGTCATGCGCGACGGCCTCATTAAGCTGACCTTCTAACGTTGCCTCGCCTATCTTTGCCTCGCCTATAATTGAGAAACGCCTCGACGACTCGTTTTGAATCGTCGAGGCGTTTTCCTTTTTGTCGCGTGTCAGAAGTCGATTACCGCCGCGTCCCCTTACCGGTTTGAACGCTCGCGGATTTAGCCGCCGGTCGCGTTGCGGTCGAGTCGCCTTGCTTTGTGTTTCGCGGCGTTTGACCTTTCGTCGTCGGCGCGGCGGGCGCCGCCGGTTGCGCTTGTGGCGCCGTATCGCCGCCGTTCAGTTCGGCGAGGAGTTTTTCCGCCGCCGCGCGTTTCGCAAAGGGCGGTTGCGTTCCCAACGCCGCCGTCAAGAGTTGTTTCGCGGAGTCCTTTTGACCTCTTTCATTTAAAATGACCGCGAGATAATACGCCGAAGCCGCGTTGATTTGGCCGTCCGCGATCGATTGTTGCAACGCCTTGAGCGCCTCGTCGACCTGACCCGACTTGTAGAGGGTCCAGCCTAACGTCGCCAGAAAATCGCGATTATTTGCGCGCTTTTGCAAATTGCTCGCCGCGTACTGAACCGCGCGTTGTTTCTTTTCGGCGTCATCTTGTTCGCAGAGAGCGAGCGCGAGTCCGCTCGACGCGTCGGTATCGAGCGGATTGATGCGCGTCGCTTCTTGGAACGCCGCTTCCGCGCCTTTATAATCGGCGCGGAAAAGCGCGACCTTACCGTACGTTTTAAGAACTTCGGCGCTCTTGTCTTCCGCGTAAAGCCTACGCGCCAATTGGTAGGCTTCGTCGAGATTGTTTTCGTTGAGCGCTTGAATTACGGAAAGCGTGAGAACTTGCGGCGATTTGGGATTCTTTTCGAGCGCCGCGTTCAAGCTCGCCTTCGCCGAGGAATAGTCGCCTCGCGCGGCGTAAAGTTGCGCCATCGCCGCGTCGGCGGGAAGACTGCCTTCCGGATCGAGCTTTTCCGCGCGCTGGAACGCTTGCAACGCCTTCGTATCTTGGTTCTGCTGGAAAAGCGTCCTGGCGTAAGCGCGATCAAGTTCCGCCGTTTCGCCGTCCGTCTTGATTAAGCCTAAAACGGCGTTTTGCGCGTCCGACCAACGTTGTCTAGCGTTGGAATATGCAAGTTTAAGCGAGTAGGACGTTCGCGTCATGCTTTTGATTCGAAGCTGATTGCCGGTGTATTGCGCGAGCGCCTGATCGCCTCGCGCCGTCAAAAGTTCCGCCGCCGTGAGTTCGCCTTCGCGAACCGCGATCTCGGCGAGCGCGTAATACGCCTCCGGGTCGTTCGGCGTTTCGTCCGTCGCCATTTCAAGGGAAAGCCTCGTCGCGCGCGCGTTTTGAAGTTGAGCGAACCAGTTGGCGAGAACGACGCGTGGAGGACGCGCGGCTGGATTCGATTGATAGATGTCGTTCAATGCGGCGAGCGCGCCTGCGAAGTCTTGACGATTGAACTGATCTAATGCGGAGGAGAACTTTGCCTTTTCGTCGTCGTTGAGCTCGATCAAGGATTCCTCTGACGTTTGCGACGCGCCTTTGGTATTTTGCGCAGGCGCGGCCGGGGTCTGAGAATAAGCGAAGCGGACGTTCGACGAGGTTAATAACGTCGCAAACGAAACGGAGATCGCCAATGCGATCCGACGCATTGATTTGGTAGTCATATCGAAAACTCCAATGTGGAATCAAAAGGGTCTCGCTAAGGGAAAATCCGTCGAAGAATAGCAAATCTGGAATGTTGCGTCAATAGAGACGGCGTATGAACCGTGAAATTTGCGAGTATGCCGGTTCTTTTTGAAAATTTTTCAAAAGAGGGCTTGCGGAAACTGAAAGACGTGGTAAATTCTAGCACACTTGACGCGACGGTCAATCGACTCGCTGGTCGAAAGATCGATCGGAGCGGCGAAAAAGAAAAATGAAAAATTTTTCAAAAACCGCTTGACGAACTCAAAAGAGGCGCTAAAATCTCCTGAGTCGTTAGTCGACGCGAGGCAGAGTTGAGAGATCAACG
>ONGM01000224.1 GCA_900317365.1 uncultured Planctomycetota bacterium | reverse complement strand
TTTCATCCTCCGGATCGACCAAATCCTTTTCAACGTACCCGGCCATAATGTAATCGACCGGCTCGCCTAACGCGTCCGTAAACTTCTGGCGCTGATTCGGTATGAATATATTGTTCGGTTGCACGCCGCTCTCTTTCAGCGCGCTCTGAACGACCGCTTTGTCGAACAACTTAAAATCGCCGCTTTCGAGTCGTTCGCGCGTCGTCGTCGATAGACTCGCCGCGTTTGACCCGCCGGTTACGCCGAGAAAACAAACCGAGATCTTCCGTTCTTTATGCATCGCGGAAAGTCGATCGAGCTCCTCGAGCGCCTCGCCGGCGACCTTCCGCGCCGCGCGTTCGTCTACCGCTGGATCGCTCTTCTGGAACGATCCGAACGTCGCGCAACCTTGCGCGAGCGCAAACGGCGACGCCAAAAGCGCCAGAATTGCGACTCGACGACTCGTTCGATTGTCGATTACAAACGACGTTTCCTCTTCTAACGTCACTTTATTCTCTCCTTTTAAACGCCTCTACGCGCCGGTCGCATACGCGTTCCGCCTGCGACTTGACGTCGCGAATCAACGTCTTTACAATGACGACGAACTCGCGTTGCGCTGCGCCAAATATATTCGCGTAACGAAGCGCCAAAATATAGTCTTTTCACTTCACCGCCGCAAGATCAAATGCGCCAAAAGATTCTGATCGACCAACGTCGAAAGAACGGACGTTTGCGCGACGACGCGATATTTCAAAAACACGCGCCTAAGCAAGCCCATATTCCGCTCAAAACGAGACTCGCATGGCGCGTCGTCTTTGTGCCCTTCGTTCTCTTTTCGATTCTCGGATTCGGTCTCTACGCCCTATGGGTCGTGTGTCGCGACGAAATCAAAAAGCAGAACGATTACGTCGTTCAATGCGAAAACGTGCGCGTTCTGAATCCGCCTCCGTGGGTTCCGCGAACCTTCGTCAACGAAGTCTTCGAGCGTTTGCCTGATCGACTCGCAAATCAGCCACTCAATTCGCTCGACCCTACCCTCGCCCCAGCCCTCGCCGACGCCTTTCGCGCCCACCCCCTCGTCGAAGACGTCGAACGCGTTTACGTCCGATTCCCGGCGCTCGTCGACGTTAATCTTCTCTTTCGCCAACCTATCGCGCTCGTCAACATTACCATGGAAGCGCGTAAGAAATGCTACGCCGCCTTGCGCGAACTCTCCCCGGAAGACGCCGACGTCATGGCGGCAAACGAGCCGCTACTCAATAATCCCGACGACGATAAAAACTCCCCCGAAATCAACGCCGCAGACGCGCGGTTCATCGTCGATCAAACCGGATACAGACTACCGAACGCTTATTTCGTCGATCATCCCGACTCGTATCGCAAATTGCCCGAAATCGTCGGAATCGCGACCCGCCCGACAAGCGAAGACGGAGCCTCGCCTGACCCGCTCGTCGAAGAATCCGCCGAATTCGCTCGATTTCTACGCGACGCGCAACTGACTGCGGAACTCTCGATCACAAAAATCTTCGTTATTCAAAAGCAAGGAGAGACGCGCCCGCGATTCTTCTTCCAAGCGCAAAGCGGGCGCGTCGTTAAATGGGGACGGTTCGAACGTCCGACTCGACGACAAGACGACGCCGATTATTCCCAACGTTCGTCGAAAGAAGAGTGGAACGCGATCCTAGCGAAGCAGAATGAGAAAATTCTCGATCTCATCGAGCAAATCGAAGAGAATGCGCGCGAAATTGAGGTCGCCGCCGCGCAAGAAGAACCGGACGCCAATGAAAAGGCGGAAAGCCTCCGAAAAGTTTTCTACGACGTCTCCAAAGTCTCCGCAACTTCCTCAACGAAATCCGAGGAAGAAGACGAAGGATTTCAAATCGAAATCGTTCCGTAGCGACGGTCTCAACGAATCAAGAAAGACAAACCGTCAAGCCAAAGAATCGACAGTGAGATACGATCGTAAAGGCCCGAACAAGAAGCAAAATTGCGCGTCGATTCGAGCGGCTAGTAAAGACGACTCAATCGGCGCGCAACGCGTGATTTCAGTAGCGAAAGATTAGAGATCGCCGAGCATTCTCTCGAATGCGATCGCGAATTTTTCGTCGCTGTAATATGTTCCGGCTTGAATCTCCGCGCGGACGCGGTTGACGAGGTCGAGTCGGACGCCGTCGACGTTCGCGGAGTTCGCGGCGGCGCGCGTCGCGCTCGTCGTCGAAATATTCATCTCGTCGCGTTCAATAGCGCGCGTCGATTCCGTTCCGCGTTTCGGAGCCGTAGTGGATCGTACGCGTTCAATTCCATTGGCGCCAGTTATTCTGTTAATATTCATATCTTCTCTCCTCTGATCCAAAACCAGAAGGCGTTGTTTTTTT
>ONGM01000225.1 GCA_900317365.1 uncultured Planctomycetota bacterium | reverse complement strand
CGACTGCGAGGCGCTACTTTTGATCGCTTTTCTCTTGCCGCGTTTTGACATAACCGACGCTCATGCTATTGACTTTATGGACTCTTGAATCATCCGCGCGTCTAAGCTGAAAGAACGAAATCGCGCGAGTTGCGTTCCATTCTACTAAGAAAAGCACGAAGAAGCAAACGCTTTTTACTCGGCGCCCTTCAACGTCGGTTCAAAGGATCCCTTGTTTATTCTTCTTGACAGAACGGCGGCGATTCCCTAATCTCTCATGCCGCATGCCGCCCTTGCGGCGTTAAGCGCCTAAAAACCGACGAGACGAAAATATGAAGATTTTTACACGTTACGTCTTTTTTAAAACGTTGGGATGGTTTCTATTCACATTAGGGTGTTCCATTTGCGTTCTCACCCCGTTCCTCATTTTGCCGCTGACCTTTAAAGGCGTGCCTTTGACGTTGGCGCTCCAGGTCTTGCCGTACTTGCTCCCGAATATTCTTGCGATTACGCTTCCGATTTCGTCCTTATTCGCGACGACGCAATTCTTCTCAAAGATGCGCGCGAATAACGAAATCATCGCGCTCAAAGCTATGGGAATCCCGCCGCGACGCATTCTCTACCCGGTCTTCGCCCTCATGATCGGCGTGAGTTTCATGAGCGTTTGGCTTAACGACCTCTCGACCTCGTGGAGTCGAACGCAGATGAAGAAGACGCTCCTGGAAGGCTTCGAGTCCACGATACTGTCGCAACTCCGCAAAGAGAAGCGGTTCTCCGCTCCGAACGACAAATACGTCGTCGACGTCTCGGCGGTCGACGCGGACGGGACGCTCATTAACCCCGTTTTCTCGTGCAAGAAAGAAGAGCTCAGCGTGAGCGCCGAACGCGCTAAAATCGACGTCCGATACGACCTCACGGAACCCGTCATCGCCCTCAACCTGTACAATACGGAAGCGAACGCTCCCTCCGGAATGGCGACGTTGCCCCGAGAATATCCCGTCGAGCTACCTATCGACGAATTCTTCAAATCGGCGCGCATCGATCCGCCCGCCGCCAAAATCAACGACGCACTCGACGCGCTTGATCGAGAACGCCTGCAATATCACCGCGAACTCGCGGCTCAAGCGTGTTTCTCTTTGCTTGCCGGAAACGTGCTTGAAACCTCAAAGAACCAGTGGGCGGTTCGAGCCGCGCGAGAAAATACCTTTAAGCGCAAGCAAGACGGTCTGCGCCTACTCGTTCCTCGCGTTTGGGCCTCGGGCTTCTCATGCTTCTTCTTCGCATGGGTCGGCGCGCCCTTCGCGATCAACTACTCGAAATCGGAGAAGATCCCCGCGTTCTTCGCGTGCTTCCTACCGATTCTGCTCGTCTACTATCCTCTCTTCGAGTTTGCCCTCGAAGGCGCCAAAAACGGCGCCGTCCCGCCTATCGCGATTTGGCTCGGCAACCTGGTCCTAGGGTTCTGGGGCGTCGCTTGCTTGAGAAAAATTTAACGAGACTCGATTGCCGCCCGACGAAGTTCAATAGTCCAACGCGACTATTGAACTTCGCGACGTCGCCTTCAAAGGAAACAAACGGATCGCCGAAAAGGAACGCGCCTCCGTAAGATGGGAATATGGGTTGTGAATTACCAATAGGTATAGGTTTTGGTCATTCGCAACCCTCTTTCTTCACTTTCTATATTCTACCTAAAAAGCGCCTATTTTCTACAGAAAACCCTCGAATTCTGATCGATTTCTCACTTCTTTAGAATAACATTATTAGTTTTTTACCTGACCAAAACCTATGACATTTGGTCATCGTCGACCTCTTCTCCGTAATCGTTACGATCCATCATTACGCACACCCTCGATCAAATGAGTAAATCCCCATCCCAACGCGACGTCAAAACGCTTACCATACCGACCTATTCTTCGATCGCCGATTTTTGCGACGACATGGAGTCGTGTCTCCGTAAAGAAATTGCTTTTCTGAAAAAGAACGGCGGTAAGAGAATTAAGATCTTCGACGGTAAGCGCGTCGACGTCAAAAATGGAAGATACATTTACTCTTTTGTCTCCGATTCTGCGTTGAACATTCCGGATAACACGCTGGTTACCCTGTGGAGTTCTTCTTTGGACAACGACCCGGCAGTTGTGGTCAATAGCGAGGATTTCACGATCATCATCGAAACCGAAGCTTACCTCGGAGACGTCGTTCCCGAGATCGAATTCTCTGTGGAATTATGGCGTCTGCTCAGCGCTCTGATCGATAGAATAGATCTCATTCGAGATTATCCACCTCCAATTGTCAAGAATCTCGTTCTCAATGGGAAAAAGCAAATAGGTTCCAGGAAAACGATCGCTACCGGTCAAGACGCCGCTTGCAAGATGAGTCAGAAACAACCGATCACGTTCGTCTGGGGACCTCCGGGAACCGGTAAAACGGAAACGCTTGCCAAGATTGCGTTAGAACGCCTCGCCCAGGGAAATCGCGTCCTCATGCTTTCCTACAGCAACGTTTCCGTCGACGGCGCCACGTGGCGCGTCTTTAACAAGGACCCCAAAAAAAGCGAAGGAAGAATTGTCCGATACGGTTATCCGCGCGATAAAGAACTATTGCGGCACGAATATTTGACTTCGTACAATTTGACGTTAAAGAATCATCCGGATCTCCAGAAAGAGCGACGCAAGCTCATTGAGGAAAGAAGACGTCTCTCGCGCGATTCGCGCCGATACGTCGAAATTGGAAAGGAACTCACGAGAATTAAGGCTCTAATGGACGCGGAAGAAAAACGCGCCGTTGATAACGCCGAGTTTGTCGCGACCACCGTTTCCAAGGCGGTCGTCGACAAAACAATCTATGACGGTTCCTTCGATACCGTAATTTTCGACGAAGCAAGTATGGCGTACATTCCGCAAATTGTTTTTGCCGCAAGTTTGGCAAATAGTCGCTTCATCTGTATGGGCGACTTTGCCCAGCTCCCGCCGATCGTACAAGCCGACAGTAAGAACGCTTTGAACGTCGATATTTTCAACTACTGCGGAAT
>ONGM01000226.1 GCA_900317365.1 uncultured Planctomycetota bacterium | reverse complement strand
CGAACTCGTCGTCTCGTATCAGAATCGGAAGGGAAGAGAGTATTCCGTAAAAGAACGTATCGGCGGCAACGCCGGGTCGTCGGATTCCGAGGTGCGCTAGCGCGCCAAACAACGCGATATCGACTAACGACCGGGGGTAATAACGGCGAAGCAAGAGGTCGTCAATATTATACCGAGCGACTTGTACGCGAAGTAAACGGTAAGCGGCAATCAATGGCTATTATCGTTGTAATTCGCCAAGAGAACAACGAAAGGGACGATTTTACGCGCGCGCGCCAGCGCGAAATGCGAACCAACGTCCGAACGTTGGCGCATGGGCTTTATCCCGCAACTATACTTCAAAATCAAATCGGAAATGGCATACGATAAAAAGGCTCTGAAGGAGTTTGCCGACCGTTGGCGCGGCAAGGGCTACGAAAAGGGCGAAACGCATCAATTTTGGTCGCAGGCGCTTCGCGCGATCGGGTATCCGCGCGTCGACGACGTTGTCTTCGAACATCGCTTGCCTTCCGGCGGCTTTATCGACGTTTGGTTGCCGGACGCAGGGGTACTCATTGAACAAAAGTCGCTCGACGTCGATCTCGATAAGCCGGAAAAAAGACAAGGCGTTCTCAAAACGCCCCTTGTTCAGGCGCTCGACTATGTGGAGGAATTTCCGTTACGCGAGCAGCCGCGCTTTGTGGTAACGTGCAACTTCGGAAAATTCCGCGTTTACGACCGCGACGAATGGAGCAAAAGCGAACTCGCCAAACATGCGTTTGAGTTCACGCTCGACGAGTTCGCCGAACATCCGGAATATCTCTCCTTTATTAACGACCCGAGCAACTCCCGACTCGAGAAGGAAAAGCAGGTCTCAATCAAGGCGGGGGAACTCGTCGGCAAGCTCTACGACAAACTGCGCCAAGGCTATATCAGCCCGGACTCCACCGAATCGATGCACGCGTTGAACGTTCTCTGCGTGCGCCTCGTCTTCTGCCTCTATTGCGAAGACGCCGACCTTTTCGAGAAGGACGGGTTCTATAAATATCTCCAAGACGTTCCGGCAAAGGACGTTCGCTTCGCGCTCAAGCGTCTCTTCCGCGCGCTCGATACGGAAATCAAAGACCGTGATCCCTACGACGTCGAACTGAAGAAATTCCCTTACGTCAACGGCGGACTATTCCGAGACGACGCGGAAATACCGAATTTCACCGAAGAAACGAAGAACTTCCTCCTCGAAGAAGTCTCCGCGCCTGTCGACTGGTCGCAGATTTCGCCGACGGTCTTCGGCGGGATTTTCGAGAGCACGCTGAATCCCGAGACGCGTCGTTCCGGCGGTATGCACTACACCAGCCCGGAAAACATCCATAAGGTGATCGATCCTCTCTTCCTCGACGACCTCAAGGCGGAATTTGCCGCGATTTGCAACAAAGAAGGCGCGACGCCCCGAACGCGCAACGGCGCCCTTACGCGGTTCCGTAAAAAGCTCTGCGCTCTAAAATTTTTCGATCCCGCATGCGGCTCAGGCAACTTTCTGACGGAAACTTATATCTGTCTGAGGAAACTCGAAGACGCCGTTCTTAGCGAGCGCGAGAAGGGACAAACTGAATTTGGTTTTCAGGAGGACGAAGACGCCGGAAAACGCGTTTCCCTGAGTCAGTTCTACGGAATCGAGATCAACGACTTTGCCGTTACCGTCGCCGAAACCGCGCTTTGGATTAGCCGCCTTAAAGCGAACGGCGAGAACGTGATGCGTTATGAAACGGAAGACGACTTTCCACTGCGCGAGAGGGCGAATATTTCGCTTGGCAACGCACTCCGTATGGACTGGAACGACGTTTTGCCCGCCGAAGAGTGTTCGTATATTATGGGGAATCCGCCGTTTTACGGCGCGTCCTTCTGTTCTGCCGCTCAAAAGCAAGAGGTCGTCGAGCTTTTCGGGAAAATTCAACTCTCGAACTCTCTCGATTACGTTACAGGTTGGTATTACCAAGCCTGCAAAATGATGAAGGCGAATCCGAAGATTCGTTGTGCCCTCGTGTCAACAAATTCCATTACCCAAGGCGAGCAGGTCGCCCCCTTGTGGGGATCCATACGCGACCGTTTCGGCGTAAACATTGATTTTGCGTATCGCACTTTTGTTTGGAACAACGAGGCTTCTGATCAAGCTCACGTTCACTGCGTCATTATCGGATTTTCATGCTCTGGCGCCGATAAGCCTAGAAGAATAATTGACGCAAACGGCAGGGAAACGATCGCTGGGAATATTAGTCCTTATTTGGTGGACGCCCCCTTTGTCGTTGTGACGAGTCGTAGCGCTCCCCTATGCAACGTTCCAACGCTTACCAAAGGCAATCAGCCTACTGACGACGGAAACTTGATTTTGTCCGTTGAGGAACGTGAAGAGCTATTAAAGAACTATCCCGCAGTAGAACCGTTCGTTCGGCGGTACATT
Source organism: uncultured Planctomycetota bacterium (assembly GCA_900317365.1). Taxonomy (GTDB): domain Bacteria; phylum Planctomycetota; class Planctomycetia; order Pirellulales; family Thermoguttaceae; genus RUG369. Next base: position 784 of record ONGM01000226.1, on the reverse strand, counting down.
GGCGCTCGGGACTACCTAAATAATAACGAAGTCAGATATTGTCTTTGGCTGAAGGACGCGCCTTATGAGAAGTACGCTCACTGTGAGCCGATTCTGGAACGCCTTGAAAAAGTCCGGGCGTTTCGTGCCGCAAGCACGGCGGCGCCAACGCGAAAGATGGCGGATAAACCTTGGCTTTTCTTCTCGACGCCTCAAACGAACGAAGTCGTCGTGATTGTGCCGCGCGTTTCGTCCCAAAGGCGCGCTTACATTCCGATGGGATTCATGGATTCAAACGCGATCGGAGCTGATTCTCTTTCAATTCTTTGCGGAGCCAACTTGTATCATTTCGGCGTTCTCCAGTCGCAATTCCACAACGCGTGGATGAGAGTTGTCGCAGGTCGTCTAAAGAGCGACTACCGCTATTCCGGCGGCGTTGTCTACAATAATTTCGTTTGGCCGTCCCCTACGCCGGAACGGCGCGCGGCGATCGAGACCTGCGCCCAAGCCGTTCTCGACGTTCGAGAGAACTACCCCGATAAGTCCCTCGCCGACCTCTACGACCCGACGAAGACGCCTGCCGAATTAACGACCGCGCACCAAGCGCTCGACGCTGCGGTCGAAGCCGCCTACGGAGTCGATTTCGACGGGGACGAAGAGAAGATCGTCGCGTTTCTCTTTGGGTTGTACGCAGAGAAAACGGCGGAGTAAGGCGCCGCCGTTTTTTATCGCAAGGGCGTATTCCGAGCGATAAAAATGTTCGCGCTTCGCGCGATGAATTCGTAACTCGGCAAGCGACCAACGG
>ONGM01000228.1 GCA_900317365.1 uncultured Planctomycetota bacterium | reverse complement strand
TGATCTCGACGGCGATTTCATTCCCGACGCCTCGGAACCTGTTTACGTCGCGGGAACCTTTGCGTTCGACCCAAGCGACTATTCCGATGATTGATCAAATCGGCGTTGTTGAACTCATTGCGAATGGGACGATTCAAGCGTGCGAGTGGGGCGAGCGTCGTCTTTGCCCAAGTCACGCGGCAGGGCGCGTTCGGAAATTCATTATCTCCTTCTGTTCTCGAATAAACGGAAGGAGACGATGAAAAAGGTTCCGCGCGACGGTCAAGGCTAGGGCGCCGACGCGGTTGTGTGATCGCCGTTTCTGTCTGGGCAAGCATTAAAACGCCTACTTTGCTTCTCGATTGACCGAAGTAGGCGTTTTCGTAGACGAGTCTATTGCAAAGCAGGCGGGGCGACCTCTTCGCCTTTTAACTGCTTCGCTTGTTCTTCGCGGTCGTAGACTCCGTAAAACGGGATATTGACGTCCATCCAGAGGTAGAGATCGCGTTTCTCATTTTCGGTTAGTCCGATATCTTTATGATTGTCGTCGTTAATAATTTCCGACAGGGGCGAAATATCGGCGCCGACTTCGCCGGGGAGCGTTACGATTTCACGGAACGAATTCCCGCCCCATTCGTACCATTTGAGATATGGGAGGAGCTGGACGTAACTCTTAAAGTAAGGCGCCTCGATTTCGTCGGTAAGCGTCGGAAGCGGCGAGACCTCGGCGCCGTCGTGGCACGAGACGCAACGTCGATCAAGAATCGGCTGAACAAAGAGCGGGTAGGAGAATGGTCGCGTATGTTTGGGGGCAGGGGAGATGATGGACGGCTCGCGCAAGGAGGCGACGGAACGCGCGGCGTCAGGATTTGTCTGAACGGTTTGCGCCTGTTCATGACATCCGACGCAACCGCGATTTTCGCCAGGTTGCAGGTAAACGATGCTTCTCATCGACTGCACGGCGCGCCCGTCCGCGTCGATCGCCTGGAAATAGAGCGGAACCTTCGCCGGAGCGGTAAAGTGGGCGCTACCGTCCGCTTCGATGGGAACCGTGCCCAAGACCATGCGCGCGTTGACCGATCCTGGACGACCGACCGGCGGAAGATCCGACTGATAATCAGGAGCCTTCGGAAGCAGTTGAATGATTCTCAACTCTTTAATTGGTCGATTCTTCGGGAGGGGGAAGAGACTTTCGTTAACATTGGAGAGAACGAATGTTCCGACCTCTTCTTGATTCTGAGGAAGGGAGGACGGAATGATTTCGGGTACGTCTCGTTCGACGAGGGGTTGAGGATAGAGACACGACTCGTCGTTTTCGTCGTTTTGATAGAGGAGTTCAAGGTTGCCAAATCTGTCTCCGTAATAGAGACCGAGTTTGCCGCATGATTTCGTACCGCCTAAATAGCCTCCGAGGGGATCGTGACTGTACGAGGTCAGCCAGGAGTCTTCGGAGAGCGGATAGGGACTAAAATAATAATGGTCGCAAACGACGTTGCCTGTACTGTCGACTTCCGGAAGAGGCACGTCGGGAGTGAGTTTTTCAATTGAGGTAAGGTCGTCTTGTCCGGTCGAGACGTCATAGCGCGCTTTACTTGGGTCAAATAGGAGGATCGACCCCCCGACGTCCAAATGATGGGCGCCGCCGACGAACATTACCTTATTGGAGTTCGGAACCGCTTTCGCTTGATAGCACGCGTTGACTTCGAACGTGTAGTTGCCGAAGTAAATACTCGAGTTTGTTCCGTCGGGACTCGTCGTCCATAGACCGTGATGTTTCGAAGCGGCGCGGTCGACGTAATCCCATCGGGTATAAACGATTCTTCCGTCGTGTAGAAAACTCGGTTGCCACTCGTTGGTCTCGTGAAAAGAGAGCGTCGTGATTGATTTGTCTTTATTGAGACGATGGAGCGTATGGACGTTGAGCGGTTCGTAATATCCGTGACACCGGCCGTAACCGCCGCGTCTCGTCGACATGAAGACGATCGATCCGTCCGGAGCTTCAACGGGATCAAAATCGTCTTCAGAGCCATCTGTCAACTGTTCGACGGAGCGATCGGCGAGATTCATTTTGAAGAGGTGAAACTTTCCTTCTGGTTTCGACATGTAATTTGTCGAGAAGTCATCCATATAAGGACGTTTCATGAGCTCGTCGACGTTGGTTTTCGCCATGGACTCGGGTTGCGTTTTGGAGAAATCGGCGAAAGCGAAGTAGACGGTTTTGGCGTCGTATGAAAGAGCCGCCGTTTGAAACACGCCTTTCGGGAAAAGTCCGTCTGTGAGGGACTCCGTTTTAAAGGACTTGCCCGGTTCCTTTAAGAGGTAAATTCCGCCTCCGTTCATGCCGCACGCGTTGTAGTAATAGGACAAATATTCGTGCAGCATTTGCCAAGTGAAACGCTCTTCTTTCAGGAACAGAATCGGATTTCCCGAAACGGCAGGGTTCGCGAGAAGGACGCGTCGGAGTTCCTTGCGCAAGGACAAATAAGCCGACAGACAACCGTCCGCGTCGAGATCCTTTTGAATTTTCTCTTCCGCGTCCGACGTTGCGTTTTCCAACGGTTCAAGAATCGAGTCGGTCGCCCAATCTTCATCTTTCGCCCACTCCAGGAAATTACGGGAACGTTCGATCAAGTTTTCAATCGCCTCGCGAGAGTCGATTTCGCGGTTTTGATCGAGCTCTTGGAGTTTCCAGTCGTTGACGATCGCCGTTTCGTAAGCGTCCTCTACTGATTGCGCGTATCCTAGACCGTTGCCGATGAGGAAAATCGCACAATCAATAATAAATAGCAAGAATAACGTTATCCGTCTCGTTTTAGTAGTCATTTATTTAAAAATATAAAATGAGTTATTTATCATTTTCCTCAAGATATTTTAAAATATCTTGAGTATTGCCGAGATACGAATGTACGGCGACGACGCGCTTGGTTTTCCTATTCATGTAGAGGAGCTGACCGTAAGCGCCGCCTTTGCAGAATCCGCCTTCATTTTTCAACGGGTACAATTCAAAGGTTCGATCAAAGGCTTTGTCGACGAACTCTTTCGACAGGATTCGTTTTCCGTTATAAACGCCGTCGTTGACGAGCATGACGCCGAGTTTTGCCAAATCTTCCGTGCTGGTATAGAGGCCGGTCGCGGCAATCGGATAACCTTGCGGATCCGTCGAGAAAGCGTATTCCGCGAACTCCATGGGTTCGAGCATCTCTCGAATCATGAATTCGTTAAGTTTTTCTCCACATTTTTCAGACGCGATTCTCGAAGCGAGATAGAACGCTGCGTCGGTGTAGACGTACTTTTCGCCTGGCGCGTATTTCAACGGTTCGCGTAGTAAGATATTGAGAAAATCGCGATCCCACTTCGCAGAGTTTTCAGCGTCAATATCGAGGAATCCCGCCGTGCCGAAACCTGCGCGGTGGCGAATAACGTCGGAAATCTTACAATCTTTCCATTTGGGATCGTAGTTTTCAGGAAAGTAGTCCTTGAGAATCGGGTAGACCGGCTCGTCGACGTCGAGGAGTCCTTTGTCTTCCATAACGCCGAGCGCAACGACCGTATAGAGTTTGGCGATTGAGTAGGCGTTGTGGCAGCGGATATTTTCGCGTATTACCGCCGATCGGGAGACGCCGTTGTAGACTTCGCAGATCGTGAAGATCTTATCGCCGTCGGCGCGCGCGATCTTTTCGAGTTCCGGCAATAAGGAACCGCCGTCAGATTGAGCGAGAAGGGATGTGGGATAGCCAAATGCAAAAAGCATAAGCGCGATAACGCACGATGAAATAAAATGCGGATTCATTGGAAATATGATAAGGTCAAACACGGCGGGGTCGCGCTTGACGACCCCGCCTCGGGGACGGAAGTGAGAAACGTCGATTTTACACGATCAGTAACATTTTCGTTACTTTTGGGTCGGTATCATCTGAGCGGCGTCGGCGATGACGTGTCCGTTTGTGCCTTTGGCGTAAATCGTTACGGTAGCGCGTCCGTCGTCGCCGACATTGATTTTGCCAAGGGAAACAAAGAGATCGTCAATATTGGGGCGAATTCGTTCGTTGACGGTCGTTTCAATCTTCATGAGAGAAGTCGTAACGTTGACGGGGACGTTCGTCGCGCGATTAGAGTGAGTCGAATAGGAGATTCTGCACTCGTAAAGACCGGGTTTGAGATCGGTAAACTCATAACGCAC
>ONGM01000256.1 GCA_900317365.1 uncultured Planctomycetota bacterium | reverse complement strand
TTTGAAGTCGTCGCAAAACGCAAGATCGCGCCGGGTTGAAAAACGACGAAGCGGAAACGTTCGGACGTTGGATCTCGTTTTGCGCTCGCGCGGTAGCGCGAATTGGGCTCCACCGTCCGAACGTTGGGCGGCGGTGTTGTCGCTTTGCCGTTTGATATTATAATCATTGCAATTGAGAGAGACTTGCGGAACGGTTTTGATACGGTTGAGAATCGTTCGCGAGTCGTATGGCATACGTTCGCGCGGCGGAGCAGGAAACGTCATGAGTTTGAATGATCGAGATTATCTTCGTGAGGAAACAAGAAGAACTTCGAGTAGCGGTCTACCGATCGCTATGATCGTGATTATTGCGTTGAACGTTCTTCTCTTCGTTGCGGACAACGCCGTAGGGCATTCGCTTTTCGGTTCGATCATGCCTCTGACCGGCGAGACGTTGACCTCGCCCTCGCAATGGTATCGATTCCTCACCGCCGGGTTTGCGCACGACCCTTCCGGGATTTATCACCTGCTCGGGAATATGCTCGTGCTCTTCTTCTTCGCCCCGCCTGTCGAACGTAAATACGGGTCGCTCGAATTTACGCTCTTTTACCTCGTGTCCATTATTGTTCCCAATATTATATGGTGCGCTTTCCATTACGGCGTTTCGTACCATTGCCTTGGCGCTTCAGGCGCGGTTACGGCCGTGCTGATTCTCTTCGCCTTGAATTACCCGAAAGCGACGCTGTATTTTATGGGCTTTGTCCCGATGCCGGCGTGGGTCGCGGGACTGATTTATATCGGGTACGACGCCTTCTTTGCCGCCGCCGCCGTCGATAACGTCGCTCACGACGTCCACCTGGCAGGCGCAGGGGTCGCTCTCTTGTATTATTTCCTGAAAATCCAGTTTTCTCGTTTCATACGGTTGCCGCGCAGAGCTTCGTCGCGTCCCGTTTCGTTGTCCCAGATTATGCAATCTCATCGAAAGGACGCGGCGGATCGACTTCAGGAGAAAGTCGACGCGATCCTCGATAAAATCAACGAGCACGGCGTGGAGAGTTTGACGGACGCCGAGCGAGCCACGTTGACGTACGCCAGTCAGGAATATCAGAAACGAAAGTAGCCTGGATTCAGTCGCCTTTATTGAACGACGCAGGTCGTCGGTTCCCTCGGTATTCGCTTCGCCTGATCTTTTGGGAGGTTGTTATGCGCGATTTGTCGTCTCGATTTGTGTTGCGCGCGCTTTGCATTGTCGCCTTTGTCGCCTTGAGCTCCTCGACGATCGCGACCTACGCTCAGAACGCCGTTCCTACCCTCGATATTTCGCAAGACGAGGCGCGTCGCGTTGTGATCGCCCAAGGAACCCCCGACGTCTATCAGGGGCATCCGACCCTCGTTCAGAAGCCCGACGATTCGCTTCTCGTCGTCTGGACGATCAATCACGGCGGCGCCGCCGGACCGATGGCGACGAGCGTCGACGGCGGAACGACCTGGAAACGAATTGACGCCGCCGCCCCGGAAGGCTACAAAAAACACACGAATTGCCCGAGCGTTTACCGTCTCGTCGACGCTTCCGGAGTCGCGCGCCTATGGGTCTTCAGCTCCCAGCCTTGGCTCGCCCGAATTATGAGCGAAGACGACGGCGCGACTTGGGTGGAAAAAGAGCCGCTCGGATTTGCGAACGTTATGGCGTTCAGCTCGATTATTCCTAAGAATCCCGGCGTTCAGGACGGGAAATACCTCGGCTTTTATCATCGTCGACGCGCCGCCGACGGGACCTTGCTCAATCTGGAGCCGCCTGTCGCCGGACGATTGGAAGTCGCCCTTTCCGAGACGACCGACGGCGGCTTGACCTGGTCGGAACCGCGCACGATCGCCGACCTGCCCGGTAAGGATTTGTGCGAACCTTGCGCCTTTTGGTCCCCGGACAAGAAGGAAATCTGCTGTCTCATGCGCGAGAACACGCACAAAGGCCGGAGCATGACGACGTTGAGTCAAGACGGCGGCGCGACGTGGTCAACCCCGCAAGATACGAGTTGGGAATTGACCGGCGACCGACACGTCGGCGTTTACGTCGACAAAGATCGGCTCTTCTTTGCGTTTCGCGATCAGGCGCTCGGAAGCGAGACGCGCGGCGATTTCGTCGGCTGGGTCGGAACGTACGACGACGTGAAGAACGCGCGACCGGGGGACTATCGCGTACTTCTCCTTCGCTCGTACGCGAAGCCTTGGAAAGGGGACTGCGGATACCCAGGCGTCGCGCTTCTGCGAGACGGTGCGATTTTTGCGGTAACGTATATCAAGTACAAGGACGACGAGAACAAGAACTCGGTCGTTGGAACGCGATTTACGCTTTCGGAACTCGACGCCATGGCTAAGGGGCGTTAAGTTCCGACGCGTTGTTGTTCGGTTTTTATTGGGACGTTCCGGCGCCGTTAGGATTGAGTTTCGGAACTTACGGCGTCGGGAGCGGTTCGCGCGAAGCGTCGGGCGATGGCGCTTACGACGATGAGTTGCATAGCGTGATAGATCATCGTCGGGAGAATGAGGGCGCCGACCATAGCGGGGGAGCCGACGATGGCGCGGGCGATCGTAACGCCGTGGACGAGCGATTTCTTTGTGCCGCAGAAGAGGGTTGCGATTTTATCTTCTCGATTAAAGCGCAGGAGTTTGCAGACTCCGTAGACGGAAAAGTAAACGAGGAAGAAGAGGGCGACGAGTCCGAGTGTGAGAACGACGAGCGTTTTCGTCGAGAGACCATGGAACATTCCGTCGGCGAACGAATTGCAGAAGGAAACGTAAACGATTAGCACGATCGACGCCTGATCGGAGCGTCCGAGCCATTTTTCGTGTTTTCTCGCGGTTTCGCCGAATTTGCGATTGAGAGCGACGCCGATGATAATCGGAACGAGGACCTGAAATAAAAGGGTAATAAAGGTCGCGGTAAATTCTCGCCCTCCGGTGGAAGCGTCGATGAAGAGGCGCATCCAAATAGGCGTAATAAAGATCCCGAGCAGGCTTGACGCGCTCGCGTCGAAGATTGCGGCGGGAACGTTTCCGCGCGCGATATTCGTCATGACGACGGAGGACGAGACGGTCGACGGTAGGGCCGCCAAAAAGAAGACGCCGAGCCAAATGCTTGTCTTCAAGATTTTGTCGTCGCTAACGACCGACGATTGCTCGGCGCTTTGGTCGCCGTCGACGTTGGCGAGGGCGCCTTCCGACTCCTCGTTATTGTGCGCGTCGGTAGCGACTGCGGACGATTCGAACGCGACGATTTCGCCGGTTGTCGGCGTTGTCCCTAGCGCCGCCATAATAGCGAGCGCGAGGAGGGGAAAATAGAGAAAGCTCGCGAGAAGGACGACGACGTGCATTTTGACGTTTGACAGCCCTTGACGAATTTTTACCCAATTGAGTCGGAGACCGTAGAAGAAGAAGATGACCGAGACGCAGAAGTTTGCGAGGGTGGAGAGTGAGAAGAAGCCTTTTCGCGCGCCAAAGTCGGGGTAGAGCCATGCGGCGGCGACGGCGGCGAAGAGCGCGAGAATGAAGTTGTCGATTCCGAATCGTTTTAATAATTGTCTCATGGTTTGTACTTACAGCGGTCTATTCCGGCGTTCGTGCCTAGCCGACGTCGACGTCGACGTCGTTCGTTGCGACGACCGACGCGTCGAATTGGGCGCGCAAGGAATCTTGCGCGCGCCGGTGCCTTGTTATTATAACGTTGACGTTCGGAATCGACCACCGGGACGAACCGTCGCCCTAAGATTGCGCAACGCGCCCCAACCAACGTTCAGACGCCAACGTTCGGACGTTGGATCCCGGTTCGCGCTACCGCGCG
>ONGM01000229.1 GCA_900317365.1 uncultured Planctomycetota bacterium | reverse complement strand
TCAAACTCAGACGCGTCTTATGAAAGTCGACTGGGACGAGAGCGTCGGAACGATCTATGAGAATCTCTGATACGGCGATAAGGAACGAAACGTTTACACGCTCTACTTGCCGACCGGATTGGACAAATCTGAGCCGCAATCACTCATTTTGGACATACACGGCGGCGGCTTTACGTCAGGGGACAAAAGCGACGACGTCGTTCTCTGCCAGTACTACGCGTCTAAGGGATTCATTGTCGTCGCCATGAACTATACGTACTTAGGCGTGGACGGCGCAAGTCTCAATAGTATGACGGAAGAGGCGCTCCAATGCGTTGAGGCCGCGAAAAAGCAATGCGCGTCAATGGGCTACGACGTAACGGAAATGGCGACGACCGGCGGTTCCGCTGGCGGCGCTCTCGCAATGCTCTACGCTTACCGATACGGAAGCGAATCGCCGATACCGGTAAAGTTTGTCTTTCAGCAAACCGGACCCGCCGCGTTTGGTAAAGACTTCTGGGGAAACGCTTCAAACGCCGACCCGGCGCGAGCGGCGTCTCTCTTCACCGGAAAGAATATTACCCCAGAAATGGTTGAGAGCGGAGAATATCAAAAGTCGATCGACGAAATCTCCCCGGCGGCGATCGTTACCCAAGACTCCGCGCCTACCCTTTGCGCCTACGGTCCGAAAGACAAAATCGTTCCGCCGAAGCTCAAGTTCCTCCTGCTCAATAGCCTCAAAAAGAATCGCGTCCCGTACGATTATTCTGAGCTGTTGCGCGTTTTTCTTCTTCGCGCCCTTTCCCTTCCCACTCGTTGCGACTAGTAGCGACGATATTCTGGGCGAGATTCTGGGCGACTTTGCCCGCTTCCGCCTCAATGTAACTGGCAAACAACTCGCTCATGGCATATCCTATTTGCGCGCCGCTCGTACGTCGCTTCCTATAGAGATAGAAAACGGCTCGGCGCGTTGACGTTTCAATGTAAAACGCCAACGCGACGTCGTAGGATTATTCGTTTGTCGACAACCATGATTCCACTGCGGCAAGGTCGGCGTCGATTAAAACTGCAATCTGCTCGAGCGTAAAGCCTTTTTTCGCCATTCTCTGAGCTATTGCGCGTTTTTCTTCTTCGCGTCCTTCCACGCGCCCTTCTATGCGTCCTTCTTCGCTTGGTTTTAGCGTCGTTGCGAACGCAACGTTATTTTGACTTTTTTCGCTTAGCTTCGCGGAAAGCATAGCGCCGCCTTGCCAGTCGACTACAGACGCCTACTTCCCTCGCTTCGCGCAATGAGATTTTAGCGCAGACGCTCAAAAACGCGCTATAGACGCTACTCAACGCCAAGCGCGGCGGAAACGGCGGCGGGAAGAACCTCGCCTATTTTAGCGCGATAAACAAGAGACGACTGAAAATCAAGATCGGTCGGCGTCGCGTTGATAATGACAAAGGGCGTTCCGGCGTCGCATTCGCGCGGGAGTCCCGCCGCCGGATAGACCTGCAACGACGTTCCGGCAATCACCAATAATTTCGCTTCCCACATCGCCCTCTGCGCGCCGGCGAACGCCTGCGCTGGCAACTCCTCGCCAAAGAACGTAACGTCCGGTTTGAAAACGCCGCCGCACTCGCAACGCGGCGCGCGACCCGACATAACGTCGGCGGAGAATTCCGACTCTTCGCGCCGACGACCGCACGCGACGCACGTCGCCGTTCGAATCGTGCCGTGAACCTCCCACGTCGCGCTCGAACCCGCGCGCGCGTGCAACCCGTCAATGTTCTGCGTAACGACCTCGACGCGCTTGCCGCCGCGACGCTCAAGGTCCGCGATCGCCTTGTGCCCGGCGTTCGGCTTCGCTTCGCGCATCTTGCGATAGAACGGCGCGTACTCCCGATAAAACGCCTCCGGATCCTCGTAGAAACGATCAATTTCAAAAAGGGACGCCGACGCCGTCGCGTATATCCCCGTCGGCGAGCGAAAGTCGGGAATACCGCTCTCCGTCGACGCGCCTGCGCCCGTTAAGAAGACGATCGTCGAAGCCGCGCGAAATCGCTCCGCAAGCGCGCGAATCGCCTCTTCGCGCTCCTCTAAAGTAAACGCGGGATCGTCAAAACGATACGTTTTCATCGCGCCGCCTCGCAAATTCCACCGGTAAATTCCACCGGTAAATTCTCTGTCGGAACAAATATTCTACCGGGCAAATTCGTCGAATCCGTCGTCCAAATCGTCCTCGGAATCGCAACTCACCTCGCAACCGTCGGCGTCGCGGCGCCAATTGAAACGATCAAGCCCGTCTTGCGAATCGTCGTCGTAGTCGTCTTGATCGCCGTCGCGCGTCTTCAAACGGAGCGTGCGGAACCCGTCGGCTTCCAAAGGCGCCTCGCCGCGACTTTCGCGCTCCGCGTTCTCCTTCATACGCGCGTTTCGGAAGATGCGCAGACGCTCCTCGCGATCCTCCTCTTCACGAATCTCCTCCTCCGTGCGCGTGTCCTCCAACGCGTCTTCCCAAAGATCAAGATCTTGACCCGTGATGTTCGTTATAAGGGAGTGCGTCATGACGTTGAGCACGTCCGTCTGCGAAAACGCCTCGTCCGTCAGAGCCAGTCGATCGCACGTCTGCCAGAAGATCACGTAACCGCGCTCGTCGTCCTCATATTTCAACGCGCGCACTTCGCAAACCATGTCGAGATAGTAGAAATTGATCTCGTAACCGGAAAGTTCGCGATCCGCCACGTACCGGCAAACTTCATGCTCTTCAACCTCCTGGTATTCCACCTTCAAGGTCGCGAGGAGCTCTTGCGCGGCGTTGTCCAAATCGACGCCTTTCGGGTAAATCGCGAGCGTCCAGAAGCTTCCCTCGGGACTGTCAACCGTAATCATATAGGTTCCGCGATCCAACGTCTGCGTTAGCGCCGTCCAGTTGTTCGGATAGAGGAACTGGACGTCCAATTCGTCGTACGTTTGAAAATTCGCCGTTTTTGCCATAATGTCCACTGCGCCTTTCGTCGCCAATCACATCCGCCGTTAGTTCCGAGTCGCAAACCGACGGACGGCGTCATACGCTTATCGGCGTTCTTATTCGACGCCGTTGATGAAAAATTCCAAATCTCTCAGGTAGAGTCCGCCCGCCGCGAGGATTGCGCGAGGATTATCCTCGAGCATCGTCGGTTCGTCGCTCGGCGAGAACGTCTGCGACGAGCCGGTTCTTTCCCACGACCTCGGCGATCGTCTCGGCGTTCGGTCGCTCGATCGTTCCGTTCTCCGTAACAATACCGGCGATCAGTTCCGCCGGAGTCACGTCGAACGCCGGGTTATAAACGTCGACTTCGGTCGGCGCCGTTTGCGTTCCAAACCATGATCGCACTTCGTCGGGATCGCGCTCTTCAATCGGGATCTCGGCGCCGGTCGCGAGCGTTAGATCAAAGGTCGAACGAGGCGCGACGACATAGAACGGAACGCCGTGCGCGCGCGCGCAAAGCGCTACGGAATACGTCCCGATCTTATTGGCGACGTCCCCGTTCGCGGCGATGCGATCGGCGCCGACGAAAATTGCGTCTATCTTGCCTTGACGCATGACGGTCGCCGCCATATTGTCGCAAATGAGAGTCGTTTCGATTCCGTTCTGCATGAGTTCCCAGGCGGTCAGTCGCGCGCCTTGCAAGAGCGGTCGCGTTTCGTCGGCGTAGACGCGGAATCGTTTCTTTTCCTCTTCGCGCGCCCAATAGAAGACGGCGAGGGCGGTGCCGTACTCTCCGGTCGCGAGTCCGCCGGCGTTGCAGTGCGTTAGGTATCCTCCGCCGTCGCGAACGTACGCGGCGCCGTACTGACCCATCTTTCGGCATAGAACGAGGTCTTCCTCGAAAACGGCGCGCGCTTCCGCGAGGAGTTCGACGGCGATCTCTTCGACGCCGCGCGTTCCGCGCAGTTCGCGCGCTTTCGCCGTCATGCGGTCGAGCGCCCAGAACAAATTGACGGCGGTCGGTCGACTCGTCGCAAGCCGCGCCGCCGTCTCGTCGAGAACGCGGAAGAACTCGTCTTCGCTCGGGATTCTCCGCGCGCCGCTCGCGTCGAAGAAACACGTCTGAAGCCCGACGCATACGCCGAACGCCGCCGTTATGCCGATCGCAGGAGCGCCGCGAACGCGCAATTTCTTGATTCCTTCCCAAACGGACTCGACCGTGCGACATTCAATACGCTGAAAAGTCGTCGGAAGCAAAGTTTGATCCAAAATTTCCAGAACGCCGTAGCAAAATTCGTCGAGCGGCGCGGCTGTCGACGTCAAAGCGTCCGTTTTCCATGTGATCGGGCGCGTTTTACGGGGCGTGGCTTCGGGCATCGCGTTCTTCTCCTGTCAAATAGTCGCCGACGCGCGGCGCATAAATATTCTACTAGAGTATTAAGTCGCGCGAATGCGTCAAGTAAAAAAAGGCGTATTCTTGCGAAAGAACTGGCAAAGCGAGCCGGCAAGGTAAAAATATCTTTGATTATTTCGCGGAAATCATGTACAATATCGCAAGCGCCGAAAGGGGCGCGCAACGCCGCAAATGCGGAGCGAATTCTTTACGGAGTGAATTATGGCGATTCGAGTCATTTGCCCGGGATGCATGACGTCGTTCGAAGTCGACGATCGGTTTGCCGGAAAGAAGGGACCGTGCCCAAAGTGCGGGCATATTATTGAAATTCCGAAGATCCAGGTGGTCGTTCACGCGCCGGACGAGGCGGTCGTCAACGGCAAGCGCCAGAAGGTGCTCGGACACGACGCGCGGCCGATCGAGCAGAAGCGCTTCACGTTCACAGGGGGGCAGACGGCGCTGGGAATCTGCGCGGCGCTCGGATTTTTCGCGCTGACGTACGTCGTCGGGCTTGCGCACAACGGTTGGGTCTCGTTAATCGTCGGGGCGCTCCTTGGATTTGCGATCGCGTTTCCGATCGCCGACGTCGGGTACATGCTCATACGGGACGAAAACGATTTGGAAATGCAGGAAGGGCCGGAACGTCGACGAAACGCGCTCTTTACGGCGCTCGTTTTCGGCGGTTCATGGTTGATCTTTGAGGCGTTTATCTTCTTCCTAGGGGGCACGGGGGTTCTCGCGTGTTTGTTCCTGATACCGTGCGCGGCGGTCGGCGCGTTCGGCGCGGTCATTTTCTTCGACTGCAATTTCGGGCGCGCTCTGCTCGTGTACCTGATCTTTATGTTCGCGGCGATAATCGGACGCGGACTCATTGTGGAAAAAGGCTGGACTCCCAACGGATGGATTTGGCAAGAGAATCGTCGCTCATTGACGCAGAATCAGCAGCCTGCGCCGACGCCGACGCCTGCGCCGGTTCCGAAGACCCCGACCGAGTCCGCGACTCCTGACGCGACGCCAGCGTCGCCCCCGCAAGAGCCGACTCCAGCCGCCGCGCCTAAAGACGGCAAGAAGCCCGCATTGTCGCGCGAAGCGCCGAAAGTCGATCCGACAAAACGACGTCGCTAACCTCGCTAGTCCGTTCTTTAACGAAAGGTTCCACGCTATGCTGAAACGATACGTATTTTCCGCCGTCGTCGCGGTCGTCGGCTTCGGCGCGCTCGCGTTCGCCGAGTCCCCCTTCGATCCGGATCATTCTAAGTTCGACGACTGGGCGCCGGTTCTCGTCGACGACGACGTTATGCCGTCGGCTAGCGAGATCGAACTGACGCGCAGATGGATTAAGAGCGCTTTCGGCGGCGCGTCTTTCGATGTTTCCCCGACGCCGGACGCGCCGCTCATCGTCGTAGAAAGGCAAGATTACAGTCGTCTTCGCATAAACGAGACGTGTCTCGGCGAGCCGTTCTCCTTCCCGACTCCAGACGGCAATGGTAAAGTCGTCTACCGAAGCGGTCTCGGAACCCACGCGAATAGCCGACTGCGCGTCGTCTGTCCGGAACCGGTCGTCGCGTTCTCGGCGAAGGTCGGGATCGCGTCGAGTCAAATCGCCGGATCCGCGCGCTTCGCCGTTCTCGTCGACGGAAGCGTCGTCGCCGAATCCCCGACCGAGCCGATTCGAGGCGGCGATCCCGCGTTCGAACTCGCCGCCACATTCGACGCGCCGGTCCAAGAGTTCACGCTCATCGTCGACACGACGGAAGACGGTCCGACCTGCGATCAGGCGAACTGGTGCGAACCGGTCGTAACGACCGCGTCCGGAAAGCGCGTCGACCTCGCCGACGCCGCAGTCGTCTCGCGTTTCACGCTCGATCCGCCGTTCTCATTCAAATACGACGGCGTCTCGTCCCGCGATTTCCTGAAAAATTGGAGTCTAACGGTCGAGTCTCCTAGTCCTCTCGTCGACGTCTATTCATGGACGGATCCGAAGTCGTCTCTCGTCGTTTCCGCGACGGTGAGGCGCTTCGAGAAATTCGCCGCCGCCGACTGGGTTCTGAATTTCACGAACGCCGGCGACGCCGATTCCGGACTGATCGAAGCCGTGCAAGCGCTCGATTCCGACTTCGAATACGGGTATGAAAACGCTCCGCTCGCGGTGCGCACGCTCAAAGGCGACTCCTGCGACGCGGAATCGTGGAAGCCGATTTCCTACCTTCTCAAACCGGGTGACTCGAAAACGCTCGCGCCGGTCGGCGGACGCCCTTCCAACGGCGCTTTTCCGTTCTGGAATTTAACCTCGCGGGAATACTCGGAAGACGAGCCGTGCGAAGGACTTTTCGTCGCTTTAGGATGGTCCGGACAATGGAACGCCACATTCAAAAACGCCAACGAAAGTCGCTCTCGCGTTACGATTAGCGCCGGTCTTGAGGAAATCGCGACCGTTCTCAAACCGGGCGAGACGATTCGCTCGCCTCGAGCGCTCGTTATGCCGTGGCGCGGCGACGTGCTGCAGTCTCACGCCCTCTTCCGACGCCTGCTCATGTTCGAGTACGTACCGAAAATCGACGGCAAGCCGATTCCAATGGAAATCGTCGCCCAATGCTTCGATCGATACTATCGCAAACGACCCGGATGGGAGCGCGCGGAATCGCAAATCGAGTCCGCGCGAAAATTGCAGGACGTCGGTGGAACGGCGTACTGGTTCGACGCCGCGTGGTTCCCCGTCGGGTTTCCCAACGGCGTCGGAAATTGGCGCTCCGACCCGAACAATTTCCCGAACGGGGTCGAAGAACTGGGAAACGCGCTCAAAGAGATGGGATTGAAATTCATTCTCTGGTTCGAGCCGGAACGCGTCGCCGCCGGCACGGATATCGCCAATGAACATCCGGAATTCGTCTTCGGCGGATCGAACGGCGGATTATTCAAACTCAACGACCCCGAAGCGCGAAAATTCCTCGGAGATCTGCTCGTCAAAAGGATTCAAGAGTTTGGCGTCGACGTCTACAGAAACGACTTCAACCTCGATCCATGGCAATATTGGCGCGACGCCGACGAGAAGAATCGGGTCGGAATGACGCAAATCCGGTACGTCGAAGGTCATTACGAACTCTGGAACAGAATTCGCGCCTCAAAGCCCGGACTCTGGATCGACGACTGCGCCTCCGGAGGAAGAAGAATCGACCTCGAAACGATCTCGATCTCCGTTCCGCTCTGGCGCTCCGACACGTGCTGCTGGCCCGGTCATCCGGAATGGGATCAGGCGCAAACGCTCGGTCTCGCGCGTTTTCTACCGCTCTTCTCGTGCGTCTCGTGGGACCCTTCGCCCTATACGTTCCGTAGCGCCGCAAATCCCGGCGCCATTATGCAGTACAACTTCCTCGAGCCCGACTACGATCGCGACGCCGCAGTCGCCTCCGTACGCGAAGCGAAAGCCTATCAGAAATTCTGGTACGGCGATTTTTACCCGCTCTCGCCCGCCGGCTCCGGAAAAACGAACGACGTCGCATGGCAACTCCACCGACCTGACCTCGACGCCGGACTCGTCTACTTCTTCCGCCAGCCTAACTCGCCTTACCCGCAATTTGAGGCGAAACTCCGACAAATCGATCCCGACTCGCAATATCGCGTCGTCGTGAAAGCGAACTCCTACGACGGCGACGCGCCTGTCGTTCTCTCCGGGAAAGAACTCCAAGAGCGCCGTCTGGAGTCCGCTCAGCGCGGCTCCGCGATCGTTATCGAATACCAACGGATTCGATGATTGAACGTCAAACAAAGCGATCGTAACGGAAAGCTAAACTTAAAAAGAGACGGGCGACGCGTTCGGCGCGTCGCCCGAGTTTTCTTCTTGACGTTCCTAACGAAGTCTACGGCGTTAGATAGAACGTTCAGTTGACAAATAACCGATTATTTGGCGACAAATTTCATTAAGGCGTAACGTTTCTTACCGCTGCGAAGAACGATCGCGGACTCGCTCGCGAGATCGTTCGACGTAATAACGCGATTCGGATCCGTCGCTTGAACGTTGTTGATATACGCGCCGCCTTGCTGGACGGTGCGGCGCGCGTCGCTCTTCGTCTTCGCGAGTCCCGTTTGAACGAACGCGTCGAGAATCGTGATTTCGCTATGATCAAGCTGCTCGAACGAAAATTCGCAACCGGGCGCGTCGGCGAAAATCGACGACAACTCCTTATCGGAAAGCGCGCTAATCTCCGCGCCGAAGAAGATATCCGTCGCCTTCTGCGCCGCCTGAATCCCCTCCTCGCCGTGCGCGAGCCGCGTCAGCTCCGTCGCAACCTGCTTCTGCAAAACGCGCTTGCCAAGATTCGCGCGATGCTCCGCAATGAGCGCCGTCGCCTCCTCTTCGTTCAGATCCGTAAAGAACTTGAACGCGTTCTCAATATCGGCGTCGTCGACGTTGATCCAGTATTGATAGAACTGGTACGGACTCGTCTTCTCCGCGTCGAGCCAAAGCGCGCCCGACGTCGACTTACCCATCTTCGTACCGTCGCTCTTCAACAAGAGCTTGCTCGTCAACCCGTAAAGTTGCACGCCGTCGAGCATGCGACGCGCAAGATCGACGCCTGACGTGATGTTCCCCCATTGATCGCTGCCGCCGATCTGGAGTTCGCATCCGTACTCCTTATACAGATGAACGAAGTCGTACGATTGCAGAAGCATATAGCTGAATTCCGTATAGCTCAGACCGCCGTCCCCTTCAAGACGACTCTTCACGGAATCCTTCGCCAGCATGACGTTGATCTGGAACATCTTGCCGATATCGCGGAGGAAATCGATGTACGTGAACTGCTTCGTCCAGTCGTAATTATTGACCAGAATCGCCGGATTCTCGGCGTCGTCGAAATTGATAAAGCGTCCGAGTTGCTTCTTAATGCAGTCGACGTTGTACTGGATCTGATCCGCAGTCAGAAGATTGCGTTCGGAGCTTCGTCCGCTCGGATCGCCGATCATTCCGGTGGCGCCGCCGACGAGCGCGATCGGCTTGTGTCCGGCGCGTTGGAACCGTCGAAGATTCATAATTGCGACCAGGTGCCCGACGTGCAACGAATCCGCCGTCGGATCAAACCCGTTGTACAGAGTGCGCGGAGTCGAGAGAAACTCGCCGATATTCTCGTCTGTGGTTTGATTCAACAGTCCGCGCCAAGTCATCTCCTTAACGACGTCAAATTTAACGGTCATCTTCTTTTCCAGCTTTCTTTTCCAACATTCCTTCCGGACAAGTTTTCGATATGCGCATATCGGCGCCGACTCGTCGCGCAAACGCGGCGAGCGCTTCCGCGTATTGTATCCTAAACGCGGCGCTTGTAAACCGGGCGCGGCTCGCGCTTTCGCGCGCGCGTCGATCAGAAGCGGCGAATTCGTCGAACCGCGCAAAGGTACGGCGCGCAATAAAAAAGCCGCCGATTCGACGTCGGCGGCTCTGCGATCGCGGCTCTTAGACCATTAGGTTGCGTTGCGCGCTTCAGACCGTTACGGAATGATCGCGGCAACGCCGACAATGGCGCCGGCTTCGAGAAGTCCGCCGCGCAACGAGATCGGAACAGGCTCGATCATGCTCGGCGCGCAGTTCCCCGGTCGGTAATATCCGAGATCGTAAATACACTCTTGCGGTGGATTGACGCCCATCAGGTAAGGAAGGCACGGAATCGTGAGCCAGAATCGGAATCGGGAAAGGAACGGCTGCAGGTAAGGACTGCGATAATGCCCGTAGCGCTCGAGTTGAACGTCTTCGAAGTAGAGGGGCTTATAGCACAGATTCGACGCTTTCCACGTGAAGGTAATCGGGGTCGGCGCTTTGCGAACGTAGTCTTCGTCGGGAAGAGGACAACTCTGGGGAAGGGATCCGGACGGAATCACGAGCTTATACGGCGCGTCCAGAATCGACGGGAAATCGCGCGGATCGGGGCAGACGTCTTTGAACGGCTCGTCCGGATTGAACATACTGAGATTTTGAGCGGTCGCAGGTTCCGTTTTCGCTTTGGCGTATTGCGTTTGAGCGACTTTCGACGTTTTCGCGTTTGCGCGCGGTTTAGCAACTTCGGCGCTCACGGAACGAATCTTCGAGCTTTCCGACTCTCGCTTCGATTTTTCATAAGGAACGGCGACGACGCGTTCGGCGTTCTTTTGCTCTTGTTTCGCGTCGTCGACGACGTCGTCAAAGAGATTCAAGGAACGAGCGTCGCGAAACACCGTCTTCGATTGTTGCGCTTGCGCGGCGACGCCGCCAAAGCACGCGATCGCGCACAACGCGGCGAACGCGCTGAAAATACGACGATTTGCGCGCGAAAAAACACGACTTAAAGTCATTTCGAGCCTCCTGCAGTGGGGGAACGTCTTTTCGTCCTGAAAAGACGCGACCGCGCCGATTGGTCAATCGTGCGATCAAGTAATCGAACGCAGCGTCGCGCAATCGACGCAGCGCGCGTTCCTATCTAACGTTATTCAAATTCAAATTGAGGCGAGTTCGATCGTTTCCGACCGTTCGCAGAAACCCGGGCGTCCTTTCGGGCGATCGGGCTTATTCTTCGCGTTTTGATCGCGCGCTTGCGCCAACGTCTGAGCGCAAAGCGCAGGCGCGCGAATCGCAGGCGCTTAGTGGTTGGAACCGGCGGAGTAGTTCGGCGCTTCCTGGGTGATTTCGACGTCGTGCGGGTGATTTTCGCGAATCGTGGCGGTGGAGATGCGAACGAACTTCGCCTTCTGTCGCAACTCTTCGACGGTTCTCGCGCCGCAATATCCCATACCGGAACGAACGCCGCCGACGAGCTGATACAAGTAGACCTCGAGGGGACCCTTGCACGGCACGCGTCCTTCGACGCCTTCCGGAACGAGCTTGCCCGGTTCCTGTCCTTTTTGATTGTATCGATCGGCGGACCCGTTGTTCATTGCGCCGAGGGAACCCATGCCGCGATACGCCTTGTATTTACGACCTTGGAAGGTGATCGGTTCTCCCGGAGACTCGTCGAGCCCGGCGAAGAGGCTTCCGATCATCACGCAGTGCGCGCCGGCGGCGAGCGCCTTAACGACGTCGCCGGAAAACCGAATACCGCCGTCGGCGATAATCGGCACGCTGCGCCCGGAATCTTGCGACGCGGCGACGGCGCGCGCCACGGCGGAGACCTGCGGCACGCCGACCCCGGAAATAACGCGCGTCGTGCAGATCGACCCCGGTCCGATACCGACCTTAACGGCGTCGACTCCCGCTTCGATGAGCGCTTTGCTTCCTTCGTACGTCGCGACGTTGCCGGCGATGACGTCGATCTTGTCGCCAAATTCGCTACGAATCCATTTGACCGTCTCGATTACGTTCTTCGAATGTCCGTGCGCGCTGTCGACGACGAGGAAGTCCGCGCCTTCTTGAACCATGCGCTTAATGCGGTCGTAATTGTAAACGCCGACGGAAGCGCCGACGCGGAGTCGACCTTGCGCGTCCTTGCACGCGTGCGGATAGCGCAACGAGTTGTCCACGTCGCGGATCGTAATGAGTCCGGTGAGTCGGAACGCGTCGTCGACGAGAAGGAGCTTCTCCACCTTGCCTTCCATGAGGATCCGCTTCGCCTTTTCGAGCGAAATATCTTCGGCGGAGTCGTTCGCGGTAACGAGCTTCTCGCGACCGGTCATCACTTCGCGGACCGACATGTCGCCGTCGTCGCGGAAACGCAGATCGCGGCGCGTTACGATGCCCGCGAGCCTGCCGTCCGGCTCGACGACCGGAACGCCGCTCACGTTGTGATCCTTCATGACCTTGCGAACGTCGTCCACCGTCGCGTCGACGTATACCGTCGCTGGATTGCGAATGACCCCGTTTGCGGAACGCTTGACTTGCGCGACTTCTTCCGCTTGCCGATCGATCGTCAGGTTCTTGTGAATGACCCCGACCCCGCCTTCGCGAGCGAGCGCGATCGCCATCTTGCTCTCGGTCACGGTGTCCATCGGAGCGCTCATGAACGGAATATTGAGCGTAATATTGCGCGTGAGCTTTGTCTCAACGTTCGTCTCCGACGGCACGACTTCGCTATATTGCGGTTCGAGCAAGACGTCGTCGAATGTAATGGCAATCTCTTGCAGATCCTGTGGGTTCAACATGTTTTACCTCATCCGCGGTACCGGTTAGCGTCGCAACAGAGTCGAATCGGAGGGGCGCATTGCGACCGACGAGCAGAGAGAAAGAACGTCGGCGCGGACGCTTTTTCTCTTTCTGCGCGGTCGCGGCGCGCTCGCCGGACGAAATCCCGTCGAAACAGTCGTCGCGACGTTGAAAAAACGTCTAAATTTGGCGCATTATAGCGCCGCAAACGACGTTTTCAACCGGGGCGTCAAAAATAATGAAGGTTTGCGAACAAAACTCGGCAAGAGCGCGCGAACGCGATCGGCGCGATTACGTTCCGATTACGACTCGATTACGATTCGTCGACGAGCGCGACGGCGAGTCGGCGAGCGACGACGGTCAAGTAGGTCGAAGCCGCGCTCTTGTATCGGAACTCGCGCAACAGTCGGTACCGATCGTACCGGAACGCGCGAAAGATCGCTTCGCAAATTTCGATTTTCTCTTCGTCGTCGAGTCTTTTCGCGCGCCGCTCCGCGACCGACTCGACGACGCGCAACGTCAAGTCCATAAAGCGGTCGACGAAATCTTCCCACGCGTCGCGACGCTCTTCGACGCAAGCGCGGACTATCGCGTGATCATACTCTAAAAACGACATTCTAACTCTCTCCTGACGTTGACTCTCTCCTGACGCTCCGCCGCATGACAATCTCCCAACCGAACCGATTACCAACGGAATTTCAGACCTGCGGAAGAGTACGGATAACGCGTGTACTTGTTGACCAGGTAGTTCCCCTTGAAGAAGAGGTTCAACGCCGGGATCGGCGCCCAATCGATTCCAAGTCCGACCAACGCCCAGTCGCGTCCGAGCGAATTGCCGAAGAGCTTGAACTCGCCGCCGGAGGCGAAGCCTTGGAGCGACGCCCACGTCTTACCGTAGTTCGCGTTCAGGAACTCGTGAATGTACGCGGCGCTTCCAACGATGCGAATCTGCATTTCTCCCGGGTACATATCGAGCGCGATTCTCCCGCCGATCTGCCCGCGAACGCTGTGATAGTCCGCCTTGCCGACGTGGAGTCGATAACCGGTTAAATAAGAAGCGGTTTCCGTATATTTCGGACGAAGGAAGTAATTGTAATCGAGTTGCGCGTACGGCGAAAACGTAAACGGTTGCGCGCTGAAATTCGCGCCGCGTTCGATCGTTATGCCGGCGTTCCACGTGTCGTACTTCGAATTCATGTCCGCCTTTTCGCCGAGAACGTTCACAACGCGGGTCGTGCGGAAACGACCGTATCCCGCGTGGATCGTGCCGATATTGTACACGTTCTCGTCGCCGAACTGATGATAGAGTCCGATCGTGTGTTCGTTCGTCTTCACCTTGCCTAGCGCGACATTATTTTTCAGCTCGTTGCGCTGGAAACCGTAGTACGCGCCGAAACGGCAGTCGCACGATCCGAAAAGATCGAGA
Organism: uncultured Planctomycetota bacterium; assembly: GCA_900317365.1. GTDB lineage: Bacteria > Planctomycetota > Planctomycetia > Pirellulales > Thermoguttaceae > RUG369. The sequence continues at coordinate 20,003 of ONGM01000229.1, read as the reverse complement.
CCGGCGAGCAACCCCGCCTGCTTCGCGTCGTAACCATAGTACGTCTTGTGCTTGCGCGCGTCGTTCGTACCGCCGATCGTCTCGGCCCAAGCGGAATAAATCAGCGTGCCCGGGTCGCCGTAGTTCGACGCTTGACCGCGCATCGTCGCAAGCGTCGAAAACTGCGGAGTCCAGCCTAAATCATACGAGCCTGACCCTACGAGTCCGTCGGATCTCTCGCCGTTGTAGATTCCGTTCGTGAGCTGCGCGCCTTGTTGCGACGTCGACGACTGAATCGGCACGACGCCGGGTCCGTACGAGTTTGTGTCCGTGTTGTAATAGAGCGGACCTTTGTCGAAGGAACCTTTCGCGGCGCCGCCGTTGTATCCTCCGTCAAGCGGGTAATTGCCGGCCGGATAATTACTCGATCGATTCGACGCGCCGTAGTCCATCGGCGCGACGGCGGACGAGCCGGAATACGCGACGAGCGCGTTGTTGCGAAGATGATCGAAAAGATCTTGCGTCGCCGTCATGTTGTTCATATAGAAGAACCCGACCGTCGACGCGTGAATCTCGCCGGTCATGGACGCGAGCGAGAGCGTGTCGATCGAACCTTCGAGCGCGGTTAGCGCGGCGTACTCGGAATCGGTGTAATTCTCGTTCGCAACCAAACGATCAAAGAGCGCGCCGACCTTGCCCTCGTTCGCATTGACGGCGGTCGAAGCAAATTTCTTCTCGTCGACGAGCTTTAAGACGACGGAATCCGCCGTGGAAGCGTCGCGGTCGACGACGTAATTCTTGCCGAGAATGTTGTCGTAGACGTCGATCGAATCGAGTTTATAGTTGGTCTGTCCGACGTCTTTCGTTGAAAAGACCGTCCACGAAGTCGGCGCTTTCGACCCTTTAACGCTCGAATTGACGTCGAGAGTCGTCGCTCCGATTTCCATGTAGGTGTTGAACGTGTTGGCGACGTACGTTGTTTGTCCGTTTTCGTCGAGGTATAATTTGACGGTGGAGCCGTCGGCGGCGCTGAGCACGACGTCTCCGGCGGAACCTTTGAGATCGACGACGCCGGTCCGGTTAATATCGAGCGTCGCGTCTTTCGCAACGAAGAGGGAGTCGGCGGAGAAACTGGCGTCGTTGAGCTTTACCGTGCCGTCGGCGACGCGAAGCGTTCCGGCGGTAACGTTGAATTTTCCGAGATTGAACGACGCGTAATCAGTCGAAGTCGTCGACTCGCCGGTCGTTTCGTCATACGTCGTTTTTTCCGTTCCGTTTGCGAGAAGAGTAATCGTTCCCGTGCCGCGTTTATTTAAGCTGACGCTTGAATTGACGTCGATTCCGTTCTCAACAATAAGATTCTGATTGGCGCCGACTTCAACGACGGCGGGATCGTAAATCGTCGCGTCGGTTCGTCCGACGGTTCTGAGTCTTCCGATTTTCGTCTCGCCGCTCTGCGGTTGTCCGTCGGAACTTGCGGCGCGCGCCGGCAATTTAAGAGTCGCGCCGTCGTAAAGAATAACGGTCCCGTAAGCGCCGGCGTTCGTTTCCGACCACGCGCCGGCCGGATTGGCGACTCCCGTCGCAAGGGTCAGCGAATTTCCGGACAAAACGTTGATCGTACCGTCCCACGACGGACTATTGCCGGTCATAGTCCATGCGTTTCCGGTCGTTTTATCCGTTCCGTCGCCAAGATTGAGCATTGCGCCGGATTCGCGCGAGATAAAGACCGGTCGCAACGTCTGACCGTCGTTAAGGGTAAGAACGAAAGGTCCCGTAAAGACGACGGAAGTCAAATTATCCTCGAGCAGGTCTTTAACGGTCGTTTGCGTAATGGTCAGTTGCGAAGCGGAAGTAGGAGTCGCCGGTATTGTCGATTGAGCGCGCGCAAGACCGCTCGCGAAGAGAAAAGCGCCGACGCCGCAAAATAGGGCGCGAGACCACAATCGAGTCGTAGATCGCGAAGAATTGCGACGCTTCGCGCCGCTCGTGTTTCTCGTAATACGCATATGACCAATCCTTTGTTCTCACGCGAACCTGTCGCGCCGCGCCTTACAATCCATGCCGCAAGAGCGCGCTCGTCCCTGATCGCGCCGCTATGCAACGGCGAGGTATTATTTCAATAATCGCAAAACTCGTAAAGACCGATTTGAGCGATAACGACGTCTTTTTCAAGATTTTTTTCGAAAGCGGCGATTTTTCGATAAAGTTCTGGACGCAAAGGACGACGCGCGCGGTTCAGCGGCGATTTGTCGGCTCAAAAAAGGGAAAAAGCAAAAAAAGAAGCGTTCGTCTATTGAACGCGACCGCGCGATTGGGTAAGATGAAACGAGTCCTTATTGTAGTTGGCGACGCGACGACCAAAATCCGTCGCGCGCTTTCATTGTAACCGCGCCGACCGAGACGCGAGGAGAAACTGGTATGAATTTGACCGATTCGAAATACAAAGATTTTGCGCTCGTTAAGGAAATGCTGGAGACGGCCGACGTCGTGTCCAAATTCGATTTCGCTCAGACGAAATCCGTTGCGAAGATGCTCTTGAAGACGGGTCGAATCTTCTTGACGGGCGAAGGCTCGAGCCGTATTTTCCCGGCGAAGAGTTTTATTTCAACGGCGCTCAAGCTCGGCGCGTCCTTTGCGACGGCGACCGACGGTAGCTTCCAAGCCTCGGAATACGATCTCTCGAACTGGCTCGTTTGCGGCGCGTCGAACAGCGGTCAAACGAAAGAAATCATCGCGTTGCTCAAAAAGCTCAAGGACGCCGGACACAAGAACCTCGTCGGCGTGACCGCGAACGCCGGAACGAAAATCTTCGACGTTACCGACGAGACGATCCTTCTCTCTTGCGGTAAAGAAGACGCCGTCGCCGCGACCAAGAGCGTCGTCGAACAAGCGCTCGTCTATCGCTCGATTCTCGTCAACCTCGGACTCTGCGGATGCGACGCCAGAAAAGAAGAAGCCGGTCGACTCATGACCGAAATCATGACGACCGAATACGATTCCGAGATTATCTCGAAACTCGCCGCCGCCCCGACGCTCTACTTCGCCGGTCGAAATAACGGCGCCGCGGAAGAACTCACGCTCAAGACCAACGAAATCACGCGCAAAAAGTCCGACTATCTCGAAGGCACTTACCTGCTCCACGGCGTCGAAGAAGTCATGCGCGCCGGAGAAGCGTGCGTCCTCATCGATCCGTTCCCGAGCGAATGCGAAAAGATTAAGGAACTGATCGCCGGTCGCGCCGGAGTCTACGTCGTCGCCGTCTCCAGCGAAGACACGATCTTCCCGACGATTAAACTCCCGAAATGCTGCGGCTACGCCCCGTTCTTCCAACTCGTCGCCGGATGGAACCTTCTCGTTCAAACCGGCGTCGCGCTCGGCGTCAACCTCGACAAGCCGGAACGCGCGCGTAAAATCGGCAACGAATTCGTCGGATAATACCGTTTGTCGCAAATTCGCTCGATAAGGACGAACCTCCCCTGGTCGACCATTGCGATCAGGGGAACTTCTTTATCGGTTAAAAGTTAGAACTAACTAATTTTTAATTAGCCTCAACTAACTTTCTCGTGAGAGCGGAAACGTTTTTGCGAGAACTTCGATCGCAGCTCGCGTTACCCACGCGGGTTGCGATGGCGCTCACGCTTGCGCGCCCACTTGACGCGTTCGAATTGCAAGCTCCTCGCTCGAGAATGTTGATTGGCTGAAAGGATCGAAAATGAGTTCCACTGTATTCTTTGATCGGCGCGGCGAGTCTGGAATTACGTCGTCCGCTAATCCCGGCGATATCTTTCCCGATTGGAAAGGAAACGACGAACGCTGGCTCTTTCTGTCTCCCCACGACGACGACGTCATCTGCGGATGCGGACTGACGTTCATCGCGGCGCTTCACTGCGGAATCACGACCTTCGCCGGCGTCGTTACGAACGGCAAGATGGGCTACTGCACGCCGGAAGAGCGCGAAACGATCGCCGACGTCCGACGCCAAGAGTGCGCCGACTCCTTCTCCGCGCTCGGGCTTCCGAAGGATCGACTCTTCTTCCTGAATCACGACGACGGTTCCCTGAATCGTCAGGCGGGACGACGGTTCGCGACGGGCGATCCGAACGAAGGTCCCGCGATCGCCGGCGGCGCGGGAGTCCAAAATTCCCTCGTTTGGCTTCTCCGTCAAACGCGTCCGAACCGACTCTTCGTTCCGACGATCACGGATCTGCACCCGGATCACAAGTTCACGAACTCCGAGGCGATGATCAGTATTTTCCACGCGCAAGGGACGATCTGGCCGGAACTTGGCGAGCCGATTCCTGAAATACCGGCGATTTACGAGTACGCGACGTATAGCAATTTCATCACGCCGCCGACGCTTCGCGTTCGCGTTTCCGAAGATCTTTTTGAACGAAAGATCAACGGCATATTACAATATAAGAGTCAGAAGCAAATCGATCTGACGATCAAGATTCAACGCGAAAACGGCACGGAAGAATTCATACGCGAAGCGGAATTTGACGTTTTCGAACCCCAGCGCTGCAAGAAGCTTTTCGCGGAAGCGGCGGCGAAACAATAAGGCGCGCACGGCGCGTTAGGAGACCAGAACATGGCATTGGAAAAGATCGCGTGCTATCTCGGCGACGACGACGCGACGCGCGCGGCGGCGTATCTCTGCGGCGTCATGACGAAATACGGAATCCCGTTCGATCGAGTCGACGGCGGAACGCGTCCCAACGACGACTTCATGACGAAAGACTACGCGCTCTATATAATCAGCGACTATAGCGCCGGGCTTTTCGCGCCGGAGCAGATCGAGAGGATCGCGACGCAAGTTCGGAACGGCGCGGGACTCCTCATGCTCGGCGGGTGGGAAAGCTACTTCGGTCGACTCGGGGAATATCACACGAGCGTTCTGGCGGACGTATTGCCCGTCGAGATGGCGGACAGAGACGACCGACGCAACGATTCTTCCCCGGTTCTTCTTCGTCCGACGGTCGCGGATCATCCGATCCTCGCGGGTCTTCCGTGGTCGACGGCGCCGGGAGTGGGCGGGTTCAACGAGTTCCGAGCGAAGCCGACGGCGACGGTTCTTCTCGAAGGAGTTCGCACGCGGACGACGTGGACGCGTCCGGTCGCGGAATTCGCGGCGCCGCTCGATTCTTCCGAGGTCAAGATCGAACTGCTCGCGAAATATCCGTTCCTCGTCGTCGACTCGGTCGGGTCCGGTCGCGTCGCGGCGTTTGCGTCCGACGTGGCGCCGCACTGGATCGGCGGCATGGTCGACTGGGGAACTCCCCGCGTCTTCCAAGAGCTTCCGACGACGCTCGGCGACGGTCTCTTCGTCGAAATCGGTTGTTATTACGCGCAATTTTTCGCGCAGCTTGTTCGCTGGACAGGCAACTTTTAAATTAACGGCGAGTCGCATCGGCGGCGTCGCATTAACAATAGGAGTTCATCATGTTTCAAGGCAATGCGATCGTCGGTCAAAGCGGCGGTCCCACAAGCGTCATCAATTCGAGTCTTTGCGGCGTCGTTCAAAGTTGCTACGAACTTGGTCAGAAGAGCGCCGATTCGAAGATCAATAAGGTCTTCGGCATGCAATACGGAGTCGAAGGCTTCATGCAGGACAAACTGATCGACTTCGCGACGATCAGTCCGGAGACGATCGAAGGCTTGAAGCGCACGCCGGGAAGCGCGCTCGGAAGTTGCCGTCACAAGGTTCAAGAGTCCGATTTCCCGATCATTCTTGAACAGCTCAAGAAGTACGATATTCGCTACTACTTCTTGGCAGGCGGAAACGACACGATGGACACGATCTGCCGCGTCGAAAAATATTGCAAATCCCAAGGTTACGATCTTCGGGGTCTCGGCGTTCCGAAGACGGTCGACAACGATCTTTTCGCGACGGATCACACCCCGGGCTTCGGATCTGCGGCGCGTTACGTCGCGCTTTCCGTTAAACAGGCGGGCGTTCTCGCGCGGGACATGAAGAAAGTCGACCAGTACGTCGTTTTCCAAACGATCGGTCGCGACGCCGGTTGGCTCCCGGCGTCCGCGGCGCTCGCGAAGAAAGACGCGGAAGACGCGCCGCACATCATTCTCGTGCCGGAAATTCCCTTTGAATTCGATCGTTTCATCGCGAAGGCGCAAGAGACCCTCGACAAGTTCGGATTCGTGAGCGTCGTTTGCGGCGAAGGCATTCGCGATAAGAACGGCGTCGTCGTTAGTTCGCTCGACGCGGACGGCGTTGAAATCAAGAAGGAAAAGACGGTCGACAAGTTCGGGAACCAAGAGCTTGGCGCAATGGCGGGAGCAAGCGTGGCGTTCGCGCTCCACAAAATGCTCGGAAAACACCTTCGTCGCGACAACGGCGCGCCGTGCCGCGGCGAGTTCCAAGTTACCGAGTCGCTCCCGATGTGCGGCGCCGATCGAACGACGGAAAACGATATTGCGGAAGCGTGGAATTGCGGTCGTCGCGCCGTCGAACTCGCGCTCGAAGGCAAGAGCGGCGTCATGGTCACCATGCGGCGCGAATCGAACGATCCCTATAAGATCGCGTACGACACGGCGCCCCTCGACGCCGTCGCCGTCGAAGCGAAACCGATGCCGCTCGAATACGTCGACGCCGAAAACCTCTACGTAACCGACGCGTGCTTGGAATACCTCCGTCCGATCGTCGGAGAGCTTCCGGAATACGTCAAACTATTCTAACGACGTCTAAGCGCGCAAGTCGTCGCAAAACGTCGCGTCGCGCCGTCTTCCCTTTCGGCGCGACGCGAACCCCCGCTTGTCTTGTTTCGCGTTTCGCGTAAACTAATACGCGTGTTTTAACGCGGCGCGCTTAATTCGAGACCGATCGTCAACGCGCGACTTACGGCGAAGCGCCCGCGGTCGCGTCGTTTTTAACGTCAGGTCGTCGTCATGCCGTCGCCGAAAAACCCGGAATTCCTAGAAACGCGCTCGATACCGCGTCTACTCTTTCAGTTCTCGTTGCCTGCGATTATCGCGTCGACGGTCTCCGCGACGTACAATCTCGTCGCGCGAATCTTCGTCGCGCGATGGTTCGGAACCGACGGCGTCGCCGCGCTCACCGTCTCCTTTCCCGTTATCGTCATTTTTCTCGCCGTCGCTATGACGATCGGCACCGGCGCCACGATTATCATTTCGATCAAACTCGGCGAGAAAGACAAAGACAAGGCGGAAGAAGCGTTAGGTCAAGCGCTCTTTCTTTCCGCCGCGTCCGCCGCCGTCTTTATTGCCTTCGGTCTCACGTTTCTCGAGCCGATTCTTCGACTCGTCGGCGCGACCGACAATATTCTTCCGCTCGCGAAATCGTACCTGTCCGTCGTCATATGGGGCGTCCTTCTGCAGCATATCGCGTACGGCGTCAATAATTTCATACGCGCGGAAGGCAAGCCGTACGTCGCCATGGCGTCTATGTTCATCTCCGCGATCATAAACGGTATTTTGGACTACGTCTTCCTCTTTAAGCTGCGCACCGGCATTTGGGGCGCCGGACTCGCGAACGTTCTCGCCTGCGGAGTCGCCGCCGCGTGGATCTGTTACCTCTATTTTTCAGGTCACACGATTCTCAAGTGGCGACTAAAATACTTCCGATTCAATTGGCCGCTGGCGAAATCGATCGCTATTTGCGGCGCCGTGCCCTTCGCCGCGCAAGCGTGCTCCGCCGTTCTGCAAACGACCCAAAACAACCTGCTCGGATATTACGGACGACTCTACGGCGAGGCGATGCGCTATCCGTTCCCCGGCGACGACGCCGCGATCGCCATTATGGGCGCGTCCGTCGCCGTGTCCATGATGTTCCTCATGCCGTTCCTCGGAATGGGGCAAGGCGTGCAGCCGATCGTCGGGTACAACACCGGCGCGAAACGTCCGGATCGAACCCTGGCGACGATTAAGCTCGCGATCAAAGCCGCGATCTGCATTAGCACGTCGACGTGGCTCGTCGTCATGGCGCGCCCATCCTGGTTTATCGAGTTCTTCCTGAACCCGAACGACGTCGGATACGCCGAAAAACTCGCCCTCGGCGTCATTGCGATTCGCGCCGTTTCACTCGCTTTGCCCCTCGTCTCCGTCAACGTTCTCATCGGCGGGTACTTCCAAGCGCAAGGTCGTCCGATCCTCGCGCTCATGATGACGCTCTTGCGGCAACTGATTATTCTTTTGCCGACGCTCGTGATCTCGACGTACGTCGCGCAGGCGATTTGGGGCAAGGGACTCCTCGGATGCTGGTTCTCGTTCCCGTTCGCGGACGCGGTCGCCGCGCTTGTCAGCGTCTATTTCCTCGCCGACGACGTCAAGAAGAAACATCGACAAATTCAGGAAATGCGTCGCGCGCAAGAGCAGGAGTCCGCAAACGCGCCGACCGTCTCCGAATAACCGTTCCTTCAATCCGCGCAAGATTCGCGCGACGACGACCTTCTTACCGGAGAATCATTTATGCGTCGCCCCAAGCGAAAACTTAATTCACAAACGAGCGCCGGATCAAAATCCAGGCGAAGCGTCGTGATTATCGGCGCTTCCGGAGGCATAGGACGCGCGTTGCTCGAATCGTATCGCGGCGAGCCGGTCTCGATCTACGCGACGGCGAACGAGCGTTACGACGAGCTATGTCAATACGCGCGCAAATCGGTCGCCGCCGCCGAATATCTTTCCATTACCGCGTTGCGCGCCAACGTCGCTCGCATGGAAGATATCGATCGACTCGTCGAAACCCTACTTGATCGACTCTCGGTCGATCAAGGCGGAGGCTCGCCGCGCATCGACGAGCTCGCTATCGCGTTCGGAATCGACCTCATGACGCCGAAAGCGAAAGCGCTCAGTTTCGACGCGCGACTCGAGCAGGCGCTCCGCGTCGATCTTTACGCGACGGCGGTTCTCGCGCGCCGACTCGGGAACGTCATGCGACTCGAAGCCGCAGAGCAGAAGCGCGACCGCGCGCCGGCGATCGCGCTCTTCAGTTGGGACGGCGTTCAAACCGGTCGCGGCGGCGAGTCGAGTCTGATCTACGGCGCGACGAAAGGCGGCGTCGCCGGGTTCGCGCGCTCTCTCGCCAAGGAATTGGCGCCTTGGGTCAGGGTCAATACCGTCTCGCCGGGGTGGATCGCGACGACGTGGGGACGAACGGCGCCGGAAGAGGTTCGAGAACGTTGCGCGAAAGATTCCTTGCTAAACCGTTGGGGCGAAGCGGCGGAGGTCGCGAACGTCGTCCGCTTTCTTCTCTCGGAGGACGCGTCGTACGTCAACGGGCAGGAGATCGCGGTCAACGGCGGACGCTCCTAGCCGCGCCCCCTTGACGGCGTCGCGCGGACGCGTAGAATGGCGCGAGAAGACGCGGCGTTGCGATTCGTCAAACCGAGGGTCGTCGCGCGACGTTGCGTTCCGCAGAAGAGGAGAGATCATGAGAATAGCGATCGGAAGCGACCACCGGGGCGCGAAAGTCGCCAAGAGTTTAACCGCCGACGTTTTTTTCCGAAATCATTACGGCGAAGAGAATCCGTTGCGCAACGTCGACGAGTTGCCGGGCGCGTATCTAATAGACGGAGTCGACGTTTCGGAATCTTTCGACGGAGAGTCGCGCGGCGAACTGGAGAACTTCGCAGGAGTCGCGCCTCTGAGTTATAGCGGATCGCTTGAAAAGCTCGCGGTGGATCTGAACGATCCTCCGCGAAGCGTCGATTATCCGGACGTTGCGGCGGCGGTCGCGGAAGCGGTCTCCGACGGTCGCGCGGACTACGGCGTGTTGATTTGCGGCACCGGAATCGGAATGTGCATAACGGCGAATAAGTTTCGCGGCGTGCGCGCCGCGTTGTGCTCTAATCTTGTCGTCGCGGAACTGAGTCGTCGGCACAACAACGCCAACGTTCTTTGTCTTTCCGGCGAATTCCTTGGTCTGACGGCGATCGAGAGCATTGTTCGCGCGTGGCTGACAACGCCTTTCGACGGCGGTCGCCATCAGCGTCGACTCGATTTAATCGCCGAAATCGAGCGCGAAACGGGACTCTAATTTATCCGGATTATAGCTTCGCATTCAAGAGGTTCGCGACTCGTTTGTTTTTTCAGAACGGGTCGCGTTTTTTTGCGTTTCTTCTTGTAAAGCGTTTTAAAATTGATTATAATGCGTTAGCGTCGCCGCGCGCGTTTCACGCGGCGTCACGAGCGAATAGCGATAATAAGGAACAGAGAAGCGTCGCGAAGTCGTCGCGGATTTCGCGTCTGACGAACGAACTCCCATAGGAGGTTTTAATGAGCAATTTAGACAACTGGGACGGAGCCTATAAGAGCGACGATTATTATCGTCAAATCATCTCCAATACGCGCGACGCGGCGGTAACGGAGTCTCGTTTCCTTACGCGGACGTATGTGAATTTGACAGGCGCGGTTCTGCTCTTCGCGGCGCTCGAAGCGTTGATTTTCGCGATTTTCGGCGCGGAACCGATACTCAGAGCCATGGTTTCGGGCGGACGAGCCGTCGGGTTTGGCATGCTCGGACTCTGCATTCTCGGACCGATGGGGGTCAACGCGATCATATCGAACGCGAAGACGCGATTCGGATATTACGTGGCGCTCGTCGCGTACGTCGTTCTTTACACGGTGTTGTTCATTCCGATTTTGTCGATCGCGTCGTCGTTCTGCGGCACGGCGATCATTTGGCAGGCGGTCGGACTGACGGCGGCGCTCTTTGTCGCGCTTTCGGCGGCGGTCATTATGACGCGCGCCAACTTTACGTTCTTGCGCGCGGGACTCGCGTTCGGCGGAATCGCGGCGTTGATTTTGATCGTCGCGTCCTTGCTCTTCGGGTTTGAACTCGGCGCGTGGTTCTCGATCGCCATGATCCTGCTCGCGTGCGGATACATTCTGTTCGAGACGTCGGTCATTTTGAACGCGAGCGACCTCGACGAGAATAGCGACGTGGTCGCCGCGCTGACCCTTTTCGGCTCGGTCATGACCCTCTTCTTCTATATTCTCCGGCTACTTCTCGCGTTCAATCGACGATAACGCGGCGATACTTTAGCGCCAATCTCTCTCGCGCGCGGCGAAAGTTCGCGTTTCGCCGCGCCATATGGAAAATATTCTCTTTATAGCGCTTGATTCTATCGCGTTTTTTGATAAAATGACTAGACGCGATTTTCTTATCGTGAGAAAGTGGCGGCGTTTCGTCGGTCATTCGCGCGCGCGAGCGACGAAACTTGACAATGCGATTTGCGCGACGACTACGCGCGTCGCGAAGCAATGCTAGGAGATTTTGTCGCATGGCGTTCGGAAACGACGAATTCGATTTGAAGCAACTTGTCTTGTACGGCGGTTCTTTCGGACCGCGCGAAATCGACCAAATACGCGACGTCATTAGTACTGACGTTAAAAAATACGAAGAGCTTAAAGAGATCGTCAACGAACTCAAGACGAAAGACGACGAAGAGCGCACCCCTGCGGAAGGCGTCAAGCTCGGCGTCTGTCAATTTCTTATCGGCGATTACAATTCGGCGTTCGAGTCTTTAAAGAAAGGCGACGGCGGGGCGCTCGCGCACTTCTATTTCGCGAAGATCCATCTTGCGAACAAACGCTACGAAGACGCGATCGCCGAATACAACACGGCGCAAAAAGCCGGTTATCCCGACGGCGTCTGCGCTCTCGGTCGCGCCGAAACGTACCGTGAACAAGGCGATCTCGAACTCAGTCTCCAAGAGCTCGACAAGCTCTCCGGTCCGATTGAGCAAACGGCGGAATACCTCTATCAACGCGCCGCTACGATCGACGCTATCGGCGGAAATATCGACGAAGTCGTCGCTCTATACGAGCGCGCTCTCACCGTCGACAAGAACCATCCCGGCGCCCTCTTCGGACTCGCGCGCGAAAACGATCGCTGCGGAAACGACGAAGAAGCCCTCAACCTCTATAAGCGCGCCGCGTCCCAATTCCCGACCAACCTCGGAACTCTTGTCAATCTTGGAATCCTCTACGAGGATCTCGAACGATACGACCTCGCGCAACAATGCTATCAACGCGTGCTCGAAGCGTACCCGACCAACAAGCGCGCAAGACTCTTCCTCAAAGATTCCCTCGAATCGCACAACGTCCGGTACGACGACGACGATATTAAGAAGAGCAACGAACTCAATCAGACTCTCAATCGCTCCGTCGCGGAATTCGAACTCTCCGTTCGAAGCCGTAAAACGCTCGAAGAGATGGGAGTCAAAACGATCCGCGATCTCTGCAAGCACACGGAAGCCGATTTTCTCGCTTATAAGAACTTCGGCGACACGAGTCTGAAAGAAATCAAGGATTTGCTCGGACGTCATGGTCTCGAGCTCGGGTCGCAGTCCCCTGACAAGCAACGCCTCGATCCTTACGACGCCGCGACGTTGAGTCCGGAAGAACAACAGAAACTGCTTCTGCCCGTCTCGCAACTCAATCTTTCGGTGCGCGCGCGACGCGCTATGGGAAGGCTCGAAATTCAGACGATCGGCGAACTCGTCAGCCGCTCCGCCGACGAACTCCTCGACTGCAAAAACTTCGGCATTACAAGTCTGAAAGAAATCCGCGAGAAACTGCAGCAACTCGGCCTTAAACTCAAAGGCGATTAACGACGCGTCCCCTCGCTACGCACACGACGCGCGGCGCCGCTCTCTGCGCGCCGCGCGTTTTTTAATCGCATACTCCACGCGGTTACTCGGCAATTCCTCCGCAAATCCTCGTCAAATTCACTTCGTTAGCCTACGAGACGCCTCATGTCGCAATTCTCATATGCGCTGATTCGCAAAGACCCCTCGTGCCACGCGCGGCGCGGCGTCATTACGACCCCGCACGGCGTCGTTCAGACCCCTACCTTCATGCCCGTCGGAACTCGAGGATCCGTTAAAGGAGTCGAGGTCGACCAGCTCGTCGACACCGGCGCTGAAATCGTGCTCGGCAACACCTATCACCTCATGTTGCGACCGGGCGAAGAAATTGTGCGCGACCTCGGGGGACTGCATCGCTTTACCGGATGGCCTAAGGTCATGCTCACGGACAGCGGCGGATTTCAGCTCTTCTCCCTCGCAAAACTGAGGAAAATCACCGAAAGCGGCGCCGTCTTTCGATCGCATATCGACGGTCGGCTCTTCGAACTCTCGCCGGAACGATCGATTCAGATTCAGGAAGCGCTCGGCGCCGATATTATTATGGCGTTCGATCACGTCGTCGCCTTGCCGAACGCCCGACCTGTCGTCGAGGACGCTTTGCGTCGAACCCTCCGCTGGGCCGAACGCTCCAAACGCGCGCATACCCGCGAAGATCAAGCCCTCTTCGGAATCGTGCAAGGCGGCCTCGATTACGACCTCCGACGCGAATGCGCCGATAAACTCGCGGCGCTCGAGTTCGACGGGTATTCGATCGGCGGCCTGAGCGTCGGCGAACCGCCTAGCGAAATGTACGCCTGCCTCGACGTCGTTACCCCCTGCCTTCCGGAGGAAAAACCGCGATATCTCATGGGCGTCGGTCGCCCGGAAGACCTTCTCGAAGGAATTCTGCGCGGCGTCGATATGTTCGACTGCGTGATGCCGTCGCGAAACGGTCGCAACGCCATGGCGTTCACCGACGCCGGACCGATGCGACTCCGCAACGCGCGATACGAACGCGACCCTCGCCCGCTCGAAGAGAACTGTCCTTGCCCCGCGTGCCGCCGAAGTCGCGGGTATATTCGGCACCTTTTTGCAACGGGGGAAATGCTCGGTCCGATTCTTCTCACGATTCACAATATAACGTACTACGAACGCCTCGTCGCCGGCGCGCGCAAAGCGATCGAAGAAGGACGCTATCGGGAATACTACGACGAGAAGTTCGCCGGTTGGACGCGCGGACTGCCCGACTAAGTCGCTCGCCTAAGTCGTCCCTCGCGCCGCAGGACTCTATCGCTAACCGGACTCAATCGCCACCCGGCCCCAATCGCAAAATGGAGATCGCGCATGAAGAACCTCGCGCAGCCGCCGAAACCGGCGAGTTTTAATATTACGCCGCTCATCGACGTTACCTTTTTGCTCATTGTCTTTTTTGTAATGTCGAGTCGTCTAATTCGCGAAGAGACGGCGATGGAGCTTGATCTTCCGCGCGAACGTTCGGGGGTCGAGCAGCGCGCGGATCAGAACGAGACGGACAAAGTTGTGATTAACGTCGCGGAGTCCGGGGAGTACTATTTCGGCGCGAAGCGAGTAACGCGCGCGGAGCTTAAAGCCTGCCTTCAGCGCGCGCAGTCTCGAGCGACGCGCGAGACGTCGGCGCTGATTCGCGCGAGTCGGAACACGCCGTACTCCGCGATCGAGCCGGCGCTCGTTCTCTGCGCGCAGACGGGGTTCTCCAACGTTTCCTTCGCCGTCGTGGATCCTGACTAACGGGGTAGGTTTCCCTTGACAACGCTAAGATTCATAGATCTATTCGCCGGGATAGGCGGGATTCGGATACCGTTCGACGAGCTTGGGTACGAGTGCGTTTTTTCCTCGGAGTGGGACGCGAAGGCGTGCGAGACGTATCGCGCGAACTTCGGCGAGACGCCGTATGGTGACATAACGAAGGTCGAGGAGAATGCGATTCCTCCGTTCGACGTCTGTCTTGCCGGCTTTCCGTGCCAGGCGTTTTCGATTATGGGGAAAAGGCAGGGTTTTGCGGACACGCGCGGAACGATGTTTTTTGAGATCGAGCGCATTTTGAGGTATCACAAGCCGCGCGCGATCCTACTGGAAAACGTCAAGCAGCTCACGACGCACGACAAGGGTCGGACCTTGCGCGTCATTTTGGAGCGTCTTGAACAATTGGGGTATTCCGTCAAATACAAGGTTCTGAACGCGCTTGATTTCGGCGTTCCGCAGAAGAGGGAGAGGATTATTCTCGTCGGGTTTCTCGATTCGACGTTAGCGGAGGGGTTTACTTTTGATTTTGTGAAGAAGCCTTACGATTTAGCGTCGATTTTGGAGGACGAGAGTCAGGTGCCCAGGTCGTATTACGCGTCGGAAAAGATCCGCGAAAAGCGCAAGGCGAGCGTGATCGGCAAGGAAGTTTTCTATCCGTCGGTATGGCACGAAAACAAGTCGGGGAACATTTCGATCCTAAATTATTCCTGCGCGTTGCGAACGGGGGCTTCGTACAATTACCTTTTAGTCAACGGCGTGCGACGCTTTACGTCCCGCGAACTGCTCCGTTTGCAAGGCTTTCCCGACGCGTTTCAAATCGTCGTCAGCCCCCAAGAGATTCGACGCCAAACGGGCAATTCCGTCGCCGTGCCAATGATTCGCGAAGTCGCAAAGAAGATGGACGCGCTGTTGAAACGACGCTAAGACGCAAACTACCAATTCAACTTTCGATATTCGCCGGGACGCTCAAATTCTATGACTCCCTTGTCGCGCAAAAACTGGAGCTGTTGTCTGATTTTGGCTTTGACGTTGTTATTATCGGGGTGTTTCTTAGATAATTCATTTTCAAAACCATACATTTGCGTCAACGTGAAAGTGGAACCGGGCAACCTTTCAATACAGGACAATATATCCAAAAGCCAACCGCGCACTTTCAAATTAGCAGTGTCAAGTTTATCCGCCATATTGACCTTGTGCATAACTATTTCTCTGCCGAATATAATTCCGTTTTTGATAATGGGTATTCGACCCGTCGAAGGAATATTTTCCAGAAGAATGTTGCACCCAGTCCATCCGGCTCTTCTGGAAGTTGAGGCAAGAGGAGCTCGCTTTTCAATAATTTCGGGGGTAAAAAAATGTTTTGGAACAAAAAAGAAGTTTTTGACAATCCAATCCCTCTTTGAGTATGTCATGAAGAAAAAATCGGGATTATTCATACTTGTGATTCGTTCAATCATCTTTGAATAGGCGCCGTCATTAACTTTTTTAAGCGTGGTTCCTCCATTGCTTTTTAATTCAAATTGATTTCCACAGTGAGGACAATAAAAATCAGCGACAGGTTTGTTGTTTTCATAATGTGCAATATGAACGCAACCACAACGTGGACAGAACATATTTTTTTCGACCCAAAATTCGGTGACTACTCTCACCTTTTGAGATGAATTTATATACTTCTCCGCTAACGAACAATCCATTTGTAACAACATATTTCGACCTCTAAAATCCTCTGACATTGCCGACCAATAATCCAACAGCGGGATACTTTATCAAAACGGCTAGGTGGTGCCTATTGTATCAGAAATAATCGTCATTATCAATAGGGAATGCGTTTTTGACGAACGCTCGTCTAAGGCATATCGAAGGATTCCTTCGATACCGCGAGAGTTACTTTCACTAGATTTTGCGGTACATTCATCCTACCGACACATGCCCTCAAAAAACAACGCCTTGTTAGCAGACGCAATGAAGAAAGATTCTTATGGTTATCAGAATAATTCTTTTAATTGATGTTGAACGTGTAACGGTCAAGGTTATCGGTGGGCGCAAGGCGTTGGAGAAAATGCCAGACACAGATGTTTGAAAACGGGGAGAAATTGTGCGAAAGTCATTTCTATTACCGATCCGGAAACAAATCGCCGAGACCTGTAAAGTTTGTCATTCACCAAATCAGATCCGCCGCGTTTGGTAAAGATTTCAGGACGATGCCTCAAACGCATACCAGAAGCAAGCGACGTCGCTATTCTAGGAAAGAAAAATACCTCGGAGATGGTTGAAGGCATATAATACCAGAAGAAGTCGATCGACGAAACCTCCCCTGTAGCGCTTGTTGCGAAAGACTCCGCACATACTATCCGAAAGACAATGCAGTTCCGTCGAAACTCAAGTTCCTCCTTTCCGACTGTCTTAAAAGAATCGCGTCCCGTACGGATTATGTCGAATTTCCTCATTCCAATCACGGAAAGTACAGCGATTCAGAACGAACGCGCGAGGATTTGATTAAATCGCTCGAATAATGCGAATTATACTTTGAAAATCATCCGTAACGTCACTATGGTCGTCGAGCAATTCGCGTGCCGATCTCAAACACCGCTCAATCCGCAACGACGAGAGCGCCGTCGGGTGGGTTCGTTGAATTCGCTCAGTACAATTCCAGAACCAATTCCCAATTTAACGATCCACGTGCCTAGCGGCGTAATCGCCACCGAGGATTGTTGCGAAAATGAAGACTATGAACTACAAAATAATCGATAAAGAAACCTATTATCGCAAAGGCGTGTTCCGGCATTTTTCCGAAGACTGCAAATGCTCAACTTCGATGACGGCGCGAATCGACGTTACGGCGCTGGCGGAGTATTCCAGGAGGACGGCGACGAAGTTTTATCTCAATTTCCTGTATATCCTCTCGAAGGTCATGAACTCTCGCGACGATTATCGTATGGGCTACCTTTGGCGAACGAACGAGCTAATCTGCTACGACGTCGTCAATCCGACGCAGTACGTTTTCCACGAGGATACGGAGACCTGCTCGCCTGTCTACACCAAGTACGACGAAAATTACGAGACCTTCTATACAGACGCGCTGCGCGACCTCGAAGAAGCGAAAAAAACGCGCGAATACGGTCTGGATATGGAGAATCACCCGAATTGGTTCGACGCCTCCTATATCTCCTGGCTTTCCTACGATTCGTTGAATATCGAATTACCCGACGGCTACCTCTTCTTTCCGCCGATTATTAACTGGGGTAGGTATCGCGAAGAGAACGGGCGACTCGTTATGCCTGTCAGCGTCCGGTTGAATCACGCGATCGCCGACGGGTACCTGGTCGCGAACGTCTTTCGACTGCTTCAGAAGGAAATCGAGACGTTCGTCGGGAAGTAAACGGCGCGACAAACCTAACCTCCCCTTAATAGAAATGAGGCAAATCAATTGACGCGGATTTTATTCGTATGCCATGGGAATATCTGCCGAAGCACAATGGCGGAGTTCGTTATGAAGAAGAAAGTCGAAGACGCCGGGCTCGCTGCGGACTTTGTGATCGCGTCGGCGGGAACGAGCGACGAAGAGCTCGGCGCGCCTGTCTATTGGGGAACGCGCGAAATCCTCGATCGGCTCGGTATCGACTACTCCCAAAAGCGCGCACGACAAATTACCCTCGCCGACTACGACCAATACGACCTCATTATCGGTATGGACGCCGAAAATATCCGCAGCCTCCGTCGCCTCTTCCCACGCGATCGCGGCGCCAAAGTCCGCATGCTCCTCGACTTCACCCCTTCCCCGCGCCCGATTAGCGACCCGTGGTATCACGGCGACTTCGAAAAGACCTATCGCGAGGTCGACGAAGGCTGCGACGCCTTGCTTGAAAGCGTTCTTCGCGAACGGACGCCTAACCGCGATTGACGACGCCCCACCCACTGCCCCGGTCGAACGAGGCGGGCGCGCGAACCCGTTTCCCCTCGCCCGCCGCCGATTTGACCGCGTTATTCTTTCTACTGAATCTCAAAAAAACTTTGACGTCCTGACCGTCCCCTGTTTCTTTGTCAATAATCTGAGGAAAAATTCCAAGGTCGTTGCAAATTGATCGATCGATCCGTATACTCAGAAAATGTCAGGCGGTTTTGACGAGAAATTACGGTTTTCCGGAGAAGTCGCCTACCGGCGCGACCAAATAATCGTTTGACATAACCCGACGATAAGCCCGTTGAGGAAGTCGCTATTTGTAGTCTAACGGTAAAGGAAGGACGAAGAAAGATGGTTTTAGTCGTAACGGACACGGGTTCGATTTGGAATCATTTGAATCCCGTCGTCAATCAATACAAAGACGCGCTCCTGGTCTTTTGCCTGAATGGGAAAAAGGTTACGGAGCAAAACAAATGCTTGGTTTTGCCGTACGAGGAGAGAAAAGGCGCGATCGAGACGTACGGCTTCGAAGACCCTCGTTTCAAAGCGTTGGCGTCCGTCGCCGGGGATCTGCCGCAAATTTTAGGGTATCATGACGACATTGTGTTCCTTACCGATACCGAACCGTCGACTTTATATCCGTTCTATGTGTTAAAAGATCTGATTAAACACGCTAGAATTCATCTTTTAGCCATGTCGCCGCTCGCTTTTGAAACGAACGCCAAGATTAAGGCGCATACGGAATTGCTAGCGGATCTTTCCAATTTGGACTCGTTCCTGTATTACGATATCAATGAAAAACTGAAAACTTTTGATAAGGAAAAGACGATCGACGCGTTCCTCGATGACGTCCGCGACGATCTCGCACGAATGACGCCTTGCATTTTAAACGGCATACATCATATGAAAGAAAATCCTTCTATGAAGGAAGAGCCTTGCTATTTTGACTTTACTTCAAAGGAATACGTGCCGCTTAGAAAAGGATTCAGAAAAAACAAGATTACGATAGAAAAGCTTTTCTCGAAGTTCAGAGCTTCAAAAGTCGACTTTAAAGTGGCAAAATCAGGCATAGAATTGGGGCTTCTGATCCCTCCGAACTATCCGAGCGACGGTAAAAGCGTCAAGAGTGAAATCGAAAAACCAGAAAGCCGAATCAACGGAAAAAAGATTTGCAATATGCTCCGTGAGCAGCGAATACGCCTTGCGGCGGCAAATAATATATCCTTCGCAAGCGCCGAGTGTCCTTCGCTAGGAGCGTGCGCGGGAACGTGCGTTAAATGCGAAATTGAAGCAAACTATTTGAGGGAACAACTGCAAAAGATACCGGAAGAGAAACGGGTCTATCCGCAATTTGATCCGATCGAGGAGACGACGCTATGATTAGCGATATTATGAAGATTTCCCGACTTCGACTCGGAACCGACGGCGCCGGCGTTACGACGCTTGTCGCCTTCTTCGGTTGTCCGTTAAATTGCAAATACTGCATCAACGACTTTTGCCATGAACAAGATAATTTCTGGCTCGACCCCGTTCCGCGCGCCGCGTATACGCCGAAAGAATTAATCGAGATCTTGGAGAAGGACGACGTCTATTTTCGTATGTCCGACGGCGGCGTAACCTTTGGCGGCGGCGAACCCCTCTTGCAATCAGCGTTTATCCATAAAGTCTGCAAATTGGCGCCGCATGCCTGGAAAAAAAGAATTGAGACCTCCTTGAACGTTCCATGGAGATTCGTT
>ONGM01000231.1 GCA_900317365.1 uncultured Planctomycetota bacterium | reverse complement strand
ATGAAGGCGATCGATTACATAGACTAAGCGTTCCGCAATAGCCGTCGAGGCTTCGAAATCCTATCGAACTCCGAAGCCTCGACAGAGCGACGTCCCTTTTCAGCGCGGTTTTTCTCTACGATTGTGCGGGACGCTTATGAAAACGTCGAACAACGCCAAATGCAATCAGAGCCAAACCCACGACGAACGCGACAATACGCGCTGGGGAACTCCAAAAGGATTTGTTCTCCACGTAAGATTCCGCTGCGCCAAACTTCGCGATCGGGTCCAACTTCCCATTGACGTACTTGTAAGAAACCTCTTTCGTTTCGTCCAAGACGACAACGTCGGGGTCGAGTCCTAACGCCTCAAGCGCAAACTGATCCGAAGGGATTTTCTCATTCAGGACGCTCTCAATATGCTGAAAATACCTGAAGGATTCCCCTTTATCTAAAATGAAAATGCATTGCACGGGGACGTAAATATCGTCTTTCGTAAGATATTTCGCACCGACGGTCATAAAGGGAACACCTTGATTGCACTGGCGCGAAAGAACTATATTGAAATTCGAGTCGCTATTAAAGTTATATTCAGACTGAATCGTTCCGTCTTCCATGCGGCAGACGACTCGATACCACACGACGCCGTCAAACTCGCCTCGTTGCACTGTTAAAAGTTCACGAATAAGTCGTTGCGCCTCTTTATCGCCTTCGCCGCGCAACCATGGGATATACGCATACTCGAGATTATACCAAGCTTTCGCTTCAAACGTACGATGAAAGTTTGAATAAAAAAACAGGCGAGGGTCAAAAAGCGTTCCTATCCGCGACACGTCGTGTTGTTCTTCCGCAGCCATCGAAACGCAAACCTTTCCGACGCGTCCAGGCATAACGCCCTCAAGTTCGCCGCGAATCTGGTCTAAATCAAATTCATACCGAATATACTGATCCTTCGTCAAGATACCGCAAAGATCCGTGTCGACGCTAATCTCCTTCGGCTTTTCCATTTCGGCGCCGCTTCTGTCGTAATACTGTTCGTAGAGTCGGTCAAGACGCAGAAAGCTCCTGCCTTTACGAACGTCGCAAACAAAAGTAAAGAGGTCTTCATATAATAGCTTGGAAGGAATCGCCGAACGGTTTGCAAAAATATTCTCGTCGACGTCGCTTAAATCCGATTTGCGAATCTGATAATACGTTCCTCTCCAAGTTCGGATACGCTGGTAGTTCGAGTTCTGCTGATCGACGAGAAACTGCAACTCCTTCGCCATTTTATCTTTGGGAACCAACTCCCATCGAGGATCATCCGTCGAAGGAACTTGGACAATTTGAGAAAGATAAGTGTTCGCGTCGTCTTCGGCCGGAATAACCGGAGTCTCGGAATACGCTTTTTCAGCCTTCGTTCCTGTGAACAACCCGAATGCAACGAGGAACGCCGTTACAAAAAACAAAGCGCGTTTCATAATGCCTCCCAATGATTCATTCTCGACGACGAACAAGCGAAAATTTGTATCAATTGTCAGCTTGTTTTGATCGGTTTAGTCGTCTATTGAATGAAGAATCGAAACGGTTATATACTACGATTGTGCGCGCCGCTTCCGAAAGCGTCGAACGACGCCAAACGCAATCAGCGTCAAACCAACGACGAACGCGACTATACGCGCTGGGGAACTCCAAAAGGATTTGTTCTCCACGTAAGATTCCGACGCGCCAAACTCCGCGATCGGTTTCAACTTCCCGTTGACGTACTTGTAAGAAACCTCTTTCGATTCGTCCAAGACGACAACGTCGGGATCGAGTCCCAACGCCTCAAGCGCAAACTGATCCGAAGGTATTTTTTCATTTAGGACGCTCTCAATGTGCTTGAAGTACCGATAAGAATCACCTTTGTCCCAAATAAAGACGCATTGTTCTGGAACGTAAATATCGGCGTCCGCTCGATACTTCGTTCCGACGGTCATGAAAGGAACGCCGGCCTCGCACTCACGCGAAAGAACCATGTTGAAGTTCGATTCGCTATTAAAGACGTATTCGCAACGAAGTGTTCCGTCATCCTCACGGTAGTCAACTCGATACCAGATCACGCCGCTAAAATCGCCCTTGAACACAGTCAGACCGTCAAGAGCGCGTTGCAACGCCTTTTTGTCGCATTCGCCGCGCAACCAAGGAATAAATCCTCCTTCAAGATTATACCAGGTTTTCGTGTCAAATGTCTTATGGAAGCCTGAGTGGAAAAAGAGTCGCGGATCAAAAAGCGTGCCTATCCGCGAAATGTCGCGTTGTTCTTCCGCAGGCATTGAGACGCAGACTTTTCCTATACGCCCAGGCATGACGCCTTCAAGTTCGCCGCGTATCTGGTCTAAACCAAATTCATAACGAATATACTGATCCTTCGTCAAGAGTCCGCAAAGATCCGTGTCGACGCTAATCTCCATAGGCTTCTCTATTGCGGCGCCGCTTTTGTCGTAATATTGTTCGTAGAGTCGGTCAAGACGCAAAAACCCCCTGTCTTTACGAATGTCGCAAACAAAAGTAAATAGATCCTCGTATAGTAGTTTGGCGGGAATCGACGACCGATCTACAAAGACTTGATTGTCGACGCCGCCGAAATCCGATTTACGAATTTGATAGTATTTTCCCTTCCATGTTTGAATACGATCATAATTTGAGTTTTGCTGATCGACGAGGAACTGCATCTGCGTCGCCATTTCCTCTTTCGGAATCAGCTCCCATCGAGGATCGTCGACGGGCGGAACGTCGACAATTTGAGAGAGGTACACGTTCGCATCGTCTTCGACCGGTATAACCGGAGTTTCGGAATACACACGCCCAATGTTTGCAACTCCTAGCAAGATCAGCGCAACAAAGAACGCTACGATTCTGTAATTCGCTCGTTTCATATCGTCGCCTTTTACTGGGATTGTCTCAATAACGACGTCTTTGTATCGTAATACGCGTTAAAATATAGAGCCTATCATCCTCTTTATGGAGGCATTGCAACCTCGCGATCTTGTATAAAATCAAGGCAGCGTGACAAAGCTTGTTTGCAAAGGTAATCGGGTTGCTTTTCCACCTGAAAAGTCCTCCTAAACAAACAAGTCGCACAGATGATAACCCCAGATCCGGCCTTTTTCAAGACCCATTTGAAAAACTGTGCAATCGCCAAAGTAGACAAGACGCGTAGTTCGCACGTCCGGGCGATAATGGCGGGCACGTCGACCATTGGAAAACGACGTCGCACGCTCGGGATCGAAATTTTTTCTTCGCCTGCCTGTCGTTTCGTTTCCCTAACGCGCCAAAGGCGCGATGGGGTTTTGGCTTCGCGTGATTTTGGTTATAACGAAAACGCGACGCAAATTGGGTGTTTTGGCGTTTGTCCGTCGGCTAAAGTCGGTGGCTCTCCGCCTACGGCCGGCGGCTCGGCTACGACAGCTCGGAAAAATTCAGGACTCGCTTCGCCTTTCTTTTACCTGATCGGGAATCGCACGGCGGTTCTCTTTAAGAGAAACGTTCTCGATTAACGGCCGGGCGAGAACGGTATGCACGTCGACCATGGGAAAACTAAATTGTGCGCTCGGGATCGAGATTTCTTGACCACCTGCCTTTCGTTTCCCTAACGCGCTAAAGGCGCGTCCATCGCCCAACGGGCGATTTTCCCGGCGCGAAAGCGCCACCCCCGACCCCATAGGTCGGTGGGCCAACGCTCGGGCGTTTCATCCCGGTTCGCGCTAACGCGCGGCTGGTGAATCACCGCTCCCGTTGGTCGGAAACGCTCGGGCGTTTCATCCCGGTTCGCGCTAACGCGCGGTTGGTGAATCACCGCTCCCGTTGGTCGCTTGCCGTTTTACAAAAGCCTAAAAAACGTTTTTCACCCATACGCGCCAAAGGCGCGTCCATCGCCCAACGGCGATTTTCCCGGCGCGAAAGCGCCGCCCCGCGCTCCGTAAGCGCGGGGGAAGCCGCCGGCTTTAGTCGGCGGACCAACGTTCGGACGTTGGATCCCGGTTCGCGCTAACGCGCGGTTGCCCAATCGTCGCT
>ONGM01000290.1 GCA_900317365.1 uncultured Planctomycetota bacterium | reverse complement strand
TTTCCCCGCCCTTATGGAGGGCGGGGCGGCGCTGCGCGCCGGAAAATTTCGCTGCCTAACGGCGCGAGGGCGGGCGCAGGCGTTTTTGGGGGAACGCGGCGTTGTTTGTTTGGGCGGGCGGGGGGCGCTGGCGCGGAAATCATAGCGGCGCCTTATCCGCCGACTAAAGCCGGCGGCTTTTCCCGCCCTTATGGAGGGCGGGGCGGCGCTGCGCGCCGGAAAATTTCGCTGCCTAACGGCGCGAGGGCTGGCGCGCTACGCGCGAATGGGCGTTTGCAACCCGGCAAGCGACCAACGGGAGCGGCGATTTGCCAACCGCGCGGTAGCGCGAAACGGGATCCAACGTCCGAACGTTGGCCCCGCCCTTATGGAGGGCGGGCGGCGCTTCGCGCCGGAAAATTTCGCTGCCTGGCGGCGCGAGAAATTGCAGGCGATCCCCTACCCCTACCTCGTCCGGGTAATCTTCGCGAGGCATTCGGCGACGTACAGGGCGTCCTCCTCCGTATTCTGTTTCCCGAAGGAAATCCGAATCGTGCCTCGGGCGAGGCTATCAGGCGCGCCGATCGCCTTCAGAACGTGAGAAATTTCCGTCTCCTGACTATTGCACGCCGAACCGGTCGAGACGCTGACGCCTAGCAGGTCGAGGCGATGCAGGAGCGCCTCCCCTTCGAAGCCGGGGAAGGCTAGGCTCAGAACGCCCGGCGCGCGCGTCGCCTCGCCGGAGTTCAGCGCGTAGACGACGCCCAACGCGTTCAGGGTCGAAAGAAAGCGCGTTTCGACGCCTGCGAGCGCCGCCTGCGTCGACGCGAGCGCGGCGACGTTCGCCTGCAGCGCCGTCGCCATACCGACGACGCCTGCGACGTTCTCCGTACCGGCGCGCAGCCCTCGTTCCTGCCCGCCTCCGTCGAGAAACGGCGCAAGCTCGACGCCCCGGCGAACGTAAAGAAATCCGACCCCTTTCGGACCGTTGAACTTGTGCGCCGACGCCGAAAGGAGGTCGACCCCGAGCGCCTTCACGTCGATCGGAACGTGCCCGACGCCCTGAACCGCGTCCGTATGAAAGAGGGCGCCGCGACTTCGCGCAAGTTCCGCCAAGGCGGCGATCGGCTGAATCGCGCCTAATTCGTTATTCACGAGCATAACGGAGACGAGCGCGACCTCGTCGGAAATCAGGCGAGCGAGTTCCTCCGACCGCACGACGCCCCGCCTGTCGGGCGCTAGGTAGGCGACAGGCGCCCCGAGGCGCCGAACCGACTCGACGGCGCGCAGGACGGCGTGATGCTCGATCGCGGACGCGAGAACGCCCCGACGCCGGCTCCCCTCGCCCGCCTGGCGCCCGACGACGCCTTTAATCGCCCAATTATCGGACTCCGTGCCGCCGGAGGTAAAGTAGATTTCGTCCGGC
Source organism: uncultured Planctomycetota bacterium (assembly GCA_900317365.1). Classification (GTDB taxonomy): domain Bacteria; phylum Planctomycetota; class Planctomycetia; order Pirellulales; family Thermoguttaceae; genus RUG369. The sequence continues at coordinate 6,544 of ONGM01000290.1, read as the reverse complement.
GCGGCGCCGATCGCGTCGGCGATCGTTTCCCGAGCGTCGGCGAGCGCCTTCTTCGGCGCCCTCGCCAGCGCGTAAGGCTGGGACGCGTTCGCGTAATTCCCGAGTAAAAAGGGCGTCATCGCCTCAAACGCGGCGGGATCGAGCGCCGTCGTCGCGCAATTGTCCGCGTATACGTTTCGTTTCATAGCGCGCTTTAGGAAAAGAGCTTGCAACCTTCCGATTTGAACTCCTCGATCTTTTCGAGCAACTCTTCAACGGTGCAGTCTAAATAGTCGGCGAGGCAATCGAGACAATAGAAATTCGCGATCTTCTCGCCTAATAGCTTCTTATTGATTCCAACCTCGTTCCGCGTGAGGTTCTTTTTACCGCAAGCCACGCAATCACGCCGTTTCGGAGCCATGTTCTTCTTCGTCCTTTATAAAAGATCGCGGCATGCTTTTGTCGTCGCCTCGATATTCTTCGTCCAAAAGCGCCAACTGCTTCCAAATGATGCGGCGCATATTCATCGCAGGAGTCAAGCAATAACGTTGAAATTCACGAACGTCGACGTCTTCCGCCGCGCGAATGTGCGGGAAAAGGAGCTTGAGAAACGCCGTCGCTATCCGTTTGACCGCCTCCGTATGACGAACGTACGCGTTCGGCGGGAACTCGACAAGCTGATCGACGATCGCCCGATAACTTCCGTCGTCCCGCAACAAGTGCAGAATCGTGCAGAAATATTCCGAGTTCAACGCCCATCCGGAAACCTTCAGATCGTCCCGCATCTTCGGAACGTTCCACCCTTTAATAAAGCCGTGAATACGATCGATAAGCGCGCTCTCCTGAAAGAGTACGGGAAGTTCCTCGAACATATTGGCGCTCTCGTTCATATTATCGACGGATATATTCCCGAGCATAACGACGCCCGCCTCCGACTCCCCTTCGTACCCGTCGATATTGTATTTTCCGCGTTCCATATAGCCTTGCAGAACGGAGCGCATTTCATTGACGTTGTCGAAGGTAACGAGCTTCACTTCGTCGACGGCGACGAAATCGTGTCCGACGATGAATCCGGGCGCGCTTCGGCTCTTGTCGTAGAACATTCGACTGCGCGTTATCTTTCCGCCGTCGGTGAGGAGTCCGTACTTGCTCACGTTCCCAAAGACGTACGATTTCCCGGTTCCTTTCGGCGCGAGTTCGAGCAGATTGAGGCGCTTCTCGACAAATGGGAGAAGTCGGGAAATCATCGTGAGTTTTTCTTCTTTAGAGCCGTATCCCGCCGGGTTATAGTCGATCGCGCCGAGTACGACGTCAATCCATTCGTCAACGGAAAATTCCGCGCGCGCGTCTTTAAAGAAGTCGAGTTCGGCGACATACGGACAAAAGTTCGTAAAGCCGGTAAGTTTAATTCTGCCCGAAACTTTCGGACGCGACTTCTCGTCCGGCATACGATAACCGAGTTCGACGATTCCCCAAGTCTCTTGTCCGTTCGTTAGATCTTGCCGGTAATCCTCCCAAACTTTCGGTTCGATAATCGTTTCTTTATGCTGTAGCCCGAAATTCGGCAATGAGAAGGAGACTTCCCCAGACTTCGTGTCGATATCGACGGCGATCTTTGTGAGGAGCTTGACCCGCTCGGCGTCGTAAATCACCCGACTCTTAATATTGAGCCAATCTTCCTTGCGCGGAAGATACTTCCGAATGAAATCGGTTACTTCCTCAACGTCGTACTCGCCGTCGTCGTCCTCGAACTTCTTCAGAACCCAGTCGCGCAAAAACGACGGCAACCCTAAGGACGTGAAAAAATTGCTCTTTTTCAAGTCCTTAAAGACGACCATTTCCTCGAAACAATATCGTAACTTATCGTCCAAACTGTCTGCCATCGTCGTCTCTCGTTACAGTAAGTCCCTTTCGGAGCGCCCTTCCTTCTTAATCGTGAACGGCAGGTTCTCGGCGACTAAGCCGCCGGAAGAATAGACGCTCGCGAAGTAGTCCCCCGCCTTGCGCAAATCCGGCGCGTCGACGCGATAAATATTGTCGTTGCCAGTCGCGACCGCGCCGTAACTCGCGACGAGCTTCATCTTCGCGTCCTTGATCTCGACCTGAACGCTCGCAAGGGGCGCGCTCGAATAGATTAAGAACGCCGCTTTCGTCTTAAAGCTCGCGTAAATCGTCGGCGCGCTTCCGTCTACGCTCATTTTCCCGTCGACGGTCATAAGCGTAATTTCAATTCCTTTCGCAGGCTTCGTGATTTGAATAATCGGAACGCAAACCTCTTCGAGCGTGGCGCCGCCGTGAACTTCGAAAAGCGGGAAGCCGCCGCCGCTGAAATAGTCGTAGTTCGCTAGCGCCCAGTAGTCCCCCGCGTCGACGGCGCATTCCGGGGGAACGTCCCCTTCGCTCTTCAAACAGCATCGTCCGTAATGCTCCCCGTTTTTGCCCATCGTCCACTTATTCGCTCGCTCGCGATAGAGCGTTGCGAGTCGGCTCGCGCCGTGATCCGCGATCATAATGGCGCGCGAAATAGCGCCGTCGGTCAGCTCTTCGTCGATTTTCTCCAACGCTTGACGAATAACGGCAAGTTCGTCAATAAGATAGATCGGCAAATTAGTCTGCTTATTGTCGTCGTCCGTCTTTCCTTTATGTTTCGTCGCGTCGACGTCGCCCACTTTAACGTTTTCGACGCCTTTTTGATCGAAGAATTCGACAAACTCCTTATTGCATCGCGTGATCGTCGGCAGTTCCGCGCGACAGATTTCTACGTTGACGCTCAAATTCTTTTCGGCGCAACGCGCGACGATATAACTGAGGAACTCGACGCCCATTGCGTCCATGAAATAGAGCTTGGCGCCGGTTCGATCGATACTCTCGACAACCGCCGACCGCGGGGCAAGTTCCAAATTGTATTCGCGCTTCTTCCCTTGGTCCTCAACTTTTGCTAAAAACGACTCGTCGAGACGATTGAGAACCTTTTGACACTTATAGTCTTGAAAATACAGGTTGAGCAGAGTTTCCGATTTGCCGCCGTAACGGAACGGTTTCATGTAATCGGCGAGTTCGGGATAAACGCGTTCTAAAACGGCGATAAGTTCGTTGCGGGAAAAACTCGAACCATGAACGCTGAGGAACAGGAAAATCCTCTCTTTTTCCTGTTCCGAAAGATCGGTTAGGTAAAAGATCGCGTTCGTCTTTCGCGGCGCAAGAGCTTCATAGTACCATTTCAGTCCCCGATTATTGTCGCAGACGTAATATCTCGCGTCTTTCCATTCGGCGTAACGTTTCCAAAAATCTTTGTCTTTAGGTTCGAACTCGCTCAATCCGCGAACAATCATTTTCGGAAATTCGTCGAAGCGATTCGCAATGGAAGCCGCTTGTTCAATAAAGAAATTGCCGGCGTTTCCGAAGAGTTTGATCGCAATATAGAACAACCATTTCTGCTTGGGATTGTAGTTTTTGTAATTCAGAACGATATGGCGGAGAACGTCGCGCCCGCCGAATACCTTACCGACGACTTCCTCCCAGCTCGCGCAATCGTCAAAGAGCGAGAGCGCGTATTTCCACTGCTCGTCGTTTCCGGCGGATTCTGGCAGATCGCGCGTTCGCGGGTCTTGTAAGACGACCGCGTCGTAGTGATTCTTAACTTCCCCAACGGCGTACAGCGACAGAGGAAAGGACGCCAACTTCTTTTCGGTAACGACGTAAACGACCTCGGCGGCCTTCGATTTCGAGACGTCGGCGAACTTATCGAACCCTTTGATCGTCCGCGCCTTCGCAGGCGTCGGCATTGTCGGGGAAATCAACACGATCTTCGGAACCCGTTGCGGTTCCCCGTCGACGATCAGAACGCGGCGCGACTGCCGAGGATCGTAAGCGCTCGGCATATAACGCGCGCACTGATACGTTACGAAGACTACGCGCCCGGAGACGCTCATGGCGAAGACCTGACGCAGGAACTGCCGCAACGCCTCTTCGCCTTGCGTCTTCAAGAAGAAGTCGGCGCCGAAGAAGAAGGTCGGCGTCTCCGCTGACTGCGCGTCGGCGAGCATGGCGTCGAGACGCGGCGACTCGTCCGACTTGCAGTATTTCGCCGCCGCGAGCTCCTGCGCGCCCCCCTTATAAGTCGACTTGATCGCGGTAAGATCGGCGTGACTCTGAACGTCGACGATCAGCGGCTGAAAGCTCTCGTCCTCCGTCAAATACCGATCAATGCGCTTTTTGCACGTTTCGAGGTCCATTTCCGACTAGTTCCCCTTAATGATCTCCATACCGACGACCATATTGTTCTTAATGAGATCTTTCAAATAACGCTTCACGTCCTCGGCGGGCATTTCGTCGATCGTCTTAAACGCCTTCTCATAGCCGCCGCCGACGTACTTCGCCTGCGCCATCTCCTCGAGCTTACTCTTGACTTCCGGATGATTGCACCAGTCGTACGGTTCCGCGTCGATCGACTTTTCGAGGTACGTTTTGACTTCATCGAGATCCTCGAGCATGAGGTTATACTCGCGAAGAACGTTGAATCTGAAATTCATATTCGACAAGTCGGGATCTTGCATGATCTCGTAGAAATTCGCGCGTTCGAGGTACGCGATCGCCTTTTCAACGGACGCGGCGTCGGGTCGCGGACGATTCAGCGCGTCGAACGCTTCGCTCGCTTCGTTCCATTCTTGGTTCGGCACGAGACACAGAATCGGAATTCGGCGCTCGCGCGACCACTGGCGCGGCGACTCGGATCCCGTCTTCTCGCGCCAGAGCTTCTTCAGACGTTCGAGTCCAAGACGATTGCGATACTCGATCGTCGTCCCCTCGACGAGACTCAGGTAGTCCGTCTTATCGTCGGTGAAAACGCCGCTCGGAATCATTCGGAAAATTTCGCTCACGTCCTCGTCGGAAAGACCTTCGAAATAGTACGCGCCGAGTTTGCGGAAGAGAGTCTCCTGACCGTTATAGAAGAGGTTAAACTCTTCGCCGTGCGCGACCAACTCTTTGCGGAACTCCTCTTTCTGAGAATCGAGGATCGTTCCGGCGCGCTTGATCTTCTCGAGGAGCAAAAGCAACGGTTCGACGGCGCCAAGTTCGTTCTTCGCCGCCTGGTACGCTATCCGAATCAAATTGCACTTCGTCAACCATTCGCCGATCGCGTCGTCAAAGTTCGTCGTATTCTTCTGCAGTATCTTATTGCTTTCCGCGATAATCTCGTATTCCAAAATGACTTCGCGAATCTTCTGTTCCGCCGTGTCGACGTTCCAAACCCAGTTCGCGGCGTCCGCGTCGAACTTCTTTCGCAACGCGTCGATATATTTTCCCAGGTCGCCGATCTCGCGCGCAAGTTCGACGAGCTTACCGCCTTCAAAGCCCTTAACGTACTCTTGCATTCCGGAGACGCAACTCTCTTTCGTAAAGAGCGTTTGGAGATCCTCTTTCAGACTCGGGTACTGCAAACTCGTTTTTCCGATTTCCAGCGCGAAATCGACGTCGGTCTTCGCGCGCCCGACGTTCGCGCTGTTCACGAGTCCGCAGTACGCGTCGATCGTCTGGGCGACGACGGCGCGATCGGTTCGCAGCGACGCGCTCGCCAGAATCGATTTGAGCGTCCAGATCGGGAAATCGAGTTTCTTCATGCGATCGCGAACGCGTTCGCGCGTCTGCTCGACGGACGTGCATAATCCGGGGTCAATATCGAAGGCGAAAGCGGTCGTCTCGTTGAACGCCTTTTCCTCTTCCGTCATGGCGACGATATACTTGTCCTTATAGCGCGGGTTCGGCGTGTTCTGGAGCTTAATCACCTCGTCGACCATTTCCTTGAGCTTCTCGAGATTCAACGCGGCGTTGGCGAGTCCGTCGCTCCAGCTGTACGAACTTTGGGCGAACTCCTCGACGTACTCGCGGAGAAGGAACCCGAGAATGAACGCGGTCAAGTTGCACGGCATGAACCCGTACGGTTGCGCTTTAAGAGCGTCGTAGATCGCGCGAATCGAGATGCGCGAGTCCTTCTCGCACGTCGTTCGAATCATTTCGTCGACGGCGCGTTTTACGCGCGAAATCCACAGGTTCGGTCGATTCTTCCAATATTCGGGGTCGGTCCACGCTTCCCCGAGCGCGGCGTCGAGCTTCGTATTCGCGTTCCCGGAAGAGTAAACCTGTCGCGTCTTTCTCGTCGCGCCGCATTCGACGCCGAGCTTGAGTTGCGTCGCTTGATACATCGTCGGCAACGCTCTCACGGCGCATTCAATGCAGTCGGGATAGAGACTCTTATCGATCGCCATGAGCTCTTCGGAAAGGGCTTCGAGATTCGCGACGCGTTCCCCGGTCGGGTTCTTCTCGGAAAAGACGACGAAATCGCCGACGGAGATTCGATCGCGCCATTTTTTGAGGACTTCGCGCGCGTTATTCCCGTACTGGGGCGACAACTTATTGTCCTTCCCTTGATGATAGGATGCCTGCGCCTGCTCGTCTCGATATCGTTCGTAAGCGTCGATTCCCATGGGGGTTCGCGACGCGTCGATAAAGACGAAATGGTAGGTCTTATGATAGACGCCTTTGGCGATCGCTTCGCGAATCTTTC
>ONGM01000232.1 GCA_900317365.1 uncultured Planctomycetota bacterium | reverse complement strand
GTTCCGACCGATCGTCTTCTGCCGATTCATACCGACGGTCGACTACGTCGCCGAAGAACTCCGCAAAAACCTTCCAAGCGACGTCGCGATCGAACGCGTCTCCGGCGAACTTCCCCCGGAAGAGCGCGAACGGCGCGTCATGGCCCTCGAAGACTCCGAGAAACGCGTACTCGTCTGCTCCGACTGTCTCTCCGAAGGCGTCAACTTGCAGGAACTCTTCGACGCGGTCGTGCATTACGACCTCAGCTGGAACCCGACGCGGCACGAACAGCGGGAAGGTCGCGTCGACCGCTTCGGGCAAACGCGGCGTCAGGTGCGATCCGTTACGTTCTACTGCAAGGACAACGGAATCGACGGGCTCGTTCTGGAGATTCTTCTGAAAAAGCACCGGGCGATCAAGAAGTCGCTCGGCGTCTCCGTCGCTTTGCCGACGGAACTCAACGCGCTCATGGAGGCGATTTTCAACGGGTTCCGTATGCGCAGAAGACGAACGACCCGGGAATCGAAAACGTTATATTTTCCAGAGTTCGAAGCGTCCATTAACGAAGATCTTCGCCAAAGCGCGGAGGAATACGCGGCGAAACTCAATGAAGTCGCGCGCGCCGAAGCGTCCGAACGCGGCTTCCTAGGCGATCTCGACGAAGAACTCGCCGCGTCCGCGAAAGCAGCCGGGTTCGTTTCCAAGGATCAGAAGCTCAGTCAGACCGTCTACGCTCACGTCGCGACCTCGCGCGAAGCCTCGCCGCTTCAACTCGCGCTCGCCGAAACGCGGCGCGCGTGCGGAAACTCCGGCGATCTCAAGTCGTTCCTGCTCAACGGTCTCGTCGCGGCAGGGGGTAAGGTCGACGAAAAACGCAAGGACGGGGTCGTCGTCGTCGAACTCGATAAGGCGGCGGTCGAACTGCGCGACTATCTTCCGAATTACGATCGTTGGAACCTCGCGTTCGAGGAGCCGGTTCCGTCGGACGCGGAGTACGTCTCGCGCGTTCATCCGCTCGCGACCGGGCTCGCCGACTACCTTCTGAACGCGTCCCTCGATTCGACCGCCGTCGATCCGATCGCGCGGCGTTGCGGCGTCATGCGAACGGACGCGGTCAAGGAGCAGACGACGCTCCTACTTGTGCGCAGGCGATTTACGATTAAATCGACGCGCAAATCAGGGGAGGTCTTTACGTCCCTCGCGGAAGACGTCGCGATCGTTCCCTTTGAAGGCGTTCCGGAATCCCCGCGATTCCTCGACGATCCCGAGGCGGGGGAACGACTCCTCGACGCGCGCCCGAGCGGAAACGCCGGTAACGAAGACTCCGTTAAAAGGCGGGTCAAACGCGTTTGCGACGCTTACGAAGAAAAGCTCAAACCGCGCCTCGTCGAACTCGGACAAAGCGCCGCCGACGCCCTCAAAGCCTCGCACGAACGCGTCCGCAACGCGCTCCGGAACGACCGCAAAATCGAAGTCGAGCCTGAGGCGGAACCGGATCTCGTCGGCGTCTACGTCCTCATACCGAACGCGACCTAAGCTCGGGCGTTTCGCCGTCTCGTTCGCGTCTCGTTCGCGTCTCGTTCGTCGTTTTCCAAGAGTTTTGTAGCGTTTTGATCAAGCGCGTTTTCATAAAGGGTCTCCCATGTCGCCTCGTCTCGCTAAGAAGAACAAACCCGCCGCGTCCCGAACGCTCGCGACTCGCGCTCGCAAGCCGCGCGCTATCGGACTCGAATTCGCCGCCGCGCGCTCCGAAGGAGGGCTGATTACCTACGACGCCCTCGCCCGCGTCGCCGCGCGCGATCCCGGCGTTCCCGGCGTCGCCGACGGCGATTTCAACCTTCTGCCCGGGGAACGTCTCAACGAACATATCGCCGGAGAATGGAACAAGCTCCAAAGAACCTGGGCGCTCTTTCAAGAGAAGCGGCAAAAACTCGACGCGACTGATTTCGGAACGACGCTCACGAGGAAAGACTGGCTCGTTCCCCTCTTTACCGCGCTCGGGTATCAGCCGCTGACTCCGCGCAAAAAGGCGATCGAAATCGGCGATAAAAGCTATCGTATCTCCCACGAGGTTCCCACGCTCGACGTCGCGCTCCATTTCGTGAGCTTTAATCAGTCCCTCGACAAGCGCTACGACGAAGACGCCGCCGAAGAAGACCTCGCCCGACACGCCGCCGCCGTCGCCAAACGTTCCCCGCACTCGCTCGTCCAGGAATTCCTCAATCGTTCCGACCGATACCTCTGGGGAATCCTCTCGAACGGTCTCAAAGTCCGCTTTCTGCGCGACAACGAAGCGCTCGCCCGACCGGCGTTCCTCGAGTTCGATCTCGAAACGATTATGAATACGGAGTCGTACGGCGACTTCTTCCTCTTCTACCTCGTCGCCCACGCGTCCCGATTCCAAAAAAAGAGCGCGCCGACCGACGAAGAAACCGGCACGGACGGGGACGACGAGAACGAAGACGACGACAAGACCGCGTCGTCGGTCGATCTCGACCCGCCGATCGAACGCTGGCGACGACTCGGAATCGAGAACGGCGCTCGCGCGCTCGACGAACTCGCCCGCGCCGTCGTCGACGCGATCAACGCGCTCGGAAAAGGATTCCTCGCAAGACGTGAAAACGCCGAACTCAATAAGAAACTGAAGACCGGGGCGCTCTCGAAGCTCGATTATTATCGTCAGCTCCTCCGAATCGTCTATCGAATCGTCTTCGTCCTAATCGCGGAAGATCGCGATCTCATCTTTCCGCGCGACCCGAAGAACCCGAGTCGCCCCGTCGACGAGCGCAAAAAGAATCTCTATATGAGCTACTACTCCGTCTCGCGCGTCCGCGCGCTCTCGCGACGTCAGCGCGGAGGTCGGCATTGCGACCTCTGGGAACAGCTCAAACTCGTCCTCGGTTCCTTCCAAAAAGGGGACGAACGACTCGGTATTCCCGCCTTTGAGTCGAGTCTCTTCGATCGCAACTTCGCGCCCGATCTCCAAGATCTCAAACTGAGCAATTCGTCGCTCCTCGCCGCCGTGCGCGCGCTAACGCACACGACCCGAAACAACGTTCTCCAGCCGGTCGACTACCGCAATCTCGGCGCCGAAGAGCTCGGCTCCGTCTACGAATCCCTCCTCGAAATGCAGCCGGAAAAGACGGACCCGAACGACTTCTCGCTCGTCGTCGTCGCCGGAAACGACCGCAAAACGACGGGATCCTTCTACACCCCCTCCGAACTCGTCTCGGCGCTCCTCGATTCCGCGCTCGATCCCGTCGTCGACGCCGCCCTCGCCGCCGCGCCGAAAATCGAAATCGGAAAATTCGATTCCGCCGAAACGATTAAAGAAAAGCGCGAACGAAATAAAGAAGAACGCGCGAACGCCATCCTCAATCTGAAGATCTGCGACCCGTCGTGCGGAAGCGGGCATTTCCTCGTCGGCGCGGCGAGACGACTCGGAAAACGTCTCGCCGCCGTCAGAGCCGGGGACGAACATCCCGCGCCCGACCTCGTTCGCGAAGCCGTCCGCGACGTCGTCGC
>ONGM01000284.1 GCA_900317365.1 uncultured Planctomycetota bacterium | reverse complement strand
CGACGTCCGCGTCGCGATAAAAAAGGCGTTTCGCGCGATGATCGACGCGGCGAAAAGAACGACGGACTCAACGATCGCGTGGACAGTTCCGGAACTTATGAACGTAACCTTCCGGAGATTGAAATATTGAAACAGCTAAGTCTATTCGACTTTCTGCAACCGGAAGCCGAAGTCGTCGAGTTTAAAATCGTCGAGCCGAAAGCCGAAACCTTCAAGGACATTGAACCGTTCGTCGCCGCCGTCGTCAGAGTCGCGCGAACGAACCCTCGCGAGTTCAAATATCAAGGCGTCGACGCGGCCGGACTCGTCGAGAAGATCTTTAGCGTCGAAAGCCCTAATACAAAAGTCAAGAGAATTTAAACGATGTACCAGCAAGCAACGCCCATTAACTTCGATTGGAACGCGGACGCGGCGACGTATCGCGCCGACTCCGCTTTGAACTTCCACACGCTCCGAGACTTTCACCGCGACCCGAAAGCGTTTCACGAAGGCTACTTTGCCGAGCGCGAAGAGTCCGACGCCATGCGGTTCGGCACGGCGCTCCATTGTCTGCTCCTCCAAGGTCGCGACGCGTTCGACGCGCAAACGGCGGTCTTTGACCCGCCGATCAACGAGAAGACCGGCGAACCGTTCGGAACCGCGACTAAGGCGTATCGAGAAGCCTACGAGGCGTTTCTCGCCGACGCGAACGGCAAGACGATTATTAGCGCGCAAGACGTCGCAACGTGCGAAAAACTCCAGACGGAACTCCTCTTGCATCCGAACGCCGCGAAGGTTCTCTACGGCGACTTCGGCGCGTCCGAGGTCGCGTTGCGCGGCTCCTTTACGATCGACTCCGGAGAAGGCGAAGTTGAGATCCCCGTTAAGGGAATGATCGACCGCTACTGCTCTAGCGGTCTCGTTGAAATCAAGACGACCGCCGCGTTCGACGACGTTTACGGTCGCGACCGATTCCGATACACGATCTACGACTATCAGTACCTCGTTCAGCTCGCGTTCTATCACAAGATTCTCACGGAGTTCTACGGCGCGCCGTTCGTGCCGTGCTGGATCGTCGCGCTCGAACGCATCGCACCGAACCGCGTGGCGGTCTATGCGATCGAGGAGGACGTCATAACGAAAGCGCGCGACGTCGCGTCCGCGTGGCTCATTGAGTACGCGCGTTCCAAAGCCGCTTCCGTCTTTCACTCGCGCTACGACGAAATCCGAACAATTCAAAATTACGACTATTCCCGCGATATTTAATCCCGCTTTTAAGGAGATTTCATGATGAGTACCGCAATCGCCCCTACTGAAAACAACTACGTTAGCGTCTTCCAGACCGCTCAAAACGTCGACGAAATGTACAAAAACGCGCAAATCTTCGCCGCGTCTTGCTTTGTTCCGGAGTCGTTCCGGAACAAGCCCGACGACTGTCTGATCGCGCTCGATCTCGCGTTCTCGCTCGGCATCAAGCCGACTTCAATTTTCCCCCACATCTACATCGTGAATCGTCGTCCGGCTCTCTCGTCTCAGTTCATTATCGCGCTCGTCAATCGTTCCGGGCAATTCTCTCGAATCCAGTGGGAAGAGGGGACGGACGGCACGGTCGAATACGAACGGTTCGGACGCACGGTCAGGGTTCCGAACTATTACGCCCAGGCGTACTTCACTGAACTTGCGACGGGCGAAAAGCTCTATTCCACGCGCGTCGACGTTGCGCTCGCGAAAGCGAACGGCTGGCTCACGAAGAACGAATCGAAGTGGCAGACGATTCCGCGCGAGATGGCGCGCTGGCGATCGGCGGCTTGGCTCGTTAAGAACTACGCTCCGGAAGCGATCCTCGGTCTCGAGTTCGCCGACGAGCTGGCGGACGCGACGGTCGAGCCGACGACGCGCGGAACGGTTCGCGCGACCCCGCGACGGCGCGAAATCATTCTCGACGCGCAATCGGTCGAATATCGCGAAGACGACGAGCCGGAAGAAGCCGCCGACGTCGCCGACTTTATGCGAGAGATGAGCGACGCCGAAACGGTCGAAGCGCTTCAGAAGGTCGCGGAAAAGATCGCGATTGCGAAGCTCGACGGGGACGACGTGGCGCGACTCCGGGACGCGTTCATTAAACGCCGCGCGGAACTTCTGCGACAAGCGAAGGCGTCGGCCGTTCAGGAAGTAAAAGAGGAACCGCCGAAACGATCGCGAAAAACGAAAAAGGAACCCGCTCCGGAACCGATCGACGAAGGCAAGACGGACGCGGAGGACGAGTCGCAAGAGCCGCGCGCGTCCGGAACGGCGGACGCGCTCCAACGAATTAAGAACGTTAAGACGGTCGAGGAACTCAACGCGCTCGTCGAGGAGTTTAAACACGCGGACTTTTCAGGAGAGTATTACGAACAAGACGCGCAAGTCGTCGCGAACGCGATTGAAGCTCGATACCTCGACTTCGAGAACGCGGAAGAAGACGACGAGCCGGAACCGGCGCCCATAACGCCGCCGACGCAACTTCAAAAGGAACGCGCAACGAAGATTCGCGACGGTCTCTACGCCGCGAAGGACAGAGCGGAGATCGAACACTGGCGTAAGATCACGAACGAATACCTCGAAAAAGGTTTCATTACGAAAGAACAAAAGGACGCGCTCGACCTGATCGCGTTCGACGCTGAAAAGAAACTCATGGTCTAGGAGGCTTCACGATGGAAGACAACTCAATTCAGTACTTCTTACTGCTTGCGACCCTCTGCGGGGTCTTGGTAATCATTATGCTCGTCGTCTTTAAGTACAACGACCGCTATTGGGACAATCACTTTCAGGAACTTGAAGAGAGCCTGAAAGAAAAGAAAGGAGAGAACGATGAATCCCGTTGAAATTTTCGTGTGCGCCCTGCTGACGATTCTGACCGGCGTCACGCTCTGGAGCGTTTGGAATCAGGAACGAAGAGACGACTCCGGAACGATCGCGCCTGAGAAGTATACGAGAGGAGAAGCCGCCGACGCGCTCGATCGCGCGCGAAAGATCGTCCTAGAAGTCTTCAAAATCTCGCGCGGCTGGACGGTCGACGAAATAATCGCGGCCGTTGAAATCGCGCTCGCTCACAGTAAACCGGAACCGGCTCCGGAACGGAATCAAGAGAAAGAAATTGAGGTGACGAAATGAAAAAGTTGAAGTCAGTGGACGGAGTCGAAGTCTATACGCGCCCAGACGGCGCACAGTTCCATTGGCGCGACGTTGGGACTTTCTTTAAGTTTGGGGGAGCCTCCTTCGTCGTCCTATACGCGGCGTCGGATCCAATGGAACATTGCCAAGGCTGTTCGCTTCGCAAACTCTCCGCCGACGACTGCCTGAAACTCCGCCGCGAGCGCTTCGGCGAGTGCGTGAGCATGAGTCGCGGGGACGGACGCGCGGTTATCTTTCACGAAGCGGGGTCGATCCTTGTCGGGGACGACGCCCGCGCCGCGAACATTCGCGCCGGACTCGGAAACTATTTGTAAATTATCATTTTGACTGGCGCGTCGACGCGTCCGCGCTGGCGCGCCTTCGATTTCACAATAGGAGAAACAAATGAAAACTATCAACACGGCCGACGAACTCATCGCGGCTTTTGCCGAACGCCTCTCGTACGTTAATTTGAACAGTAAGCGTTCTCTGCAAGTAAGCGTCGCGCCCGACCTGCGTAAATTAGGGATCTTTATTTCGGCGCTTATCATGGGCGATAACGTCCCGGCGAAAATCAAACGCAACCTGGTCGAGGTCGAACGCGCTTACTTCGACGACGACAAAAACGT
>ONGM01000233.1 GCA_900317365.1 uncultured Planctomycetota bacterium | reverse complement strand
TCTTCGACTTCGAGGTCTGTTTCGTCGCGGGAACGCCTATTCTCATGGCGGACGGTTCGAAGAAGCCTATCGAAGAGATTCAGCCTGGGGACGTCGTTCTCGCCGCCGATCACCTAAGCCCGGAAGGGAAGCCTGCGCCTGCCTGCGTTGTGCGAACCTTTGATAATGAAATATATTTAAGAAAAACAATTTGTCCAGCGGTGTTAAATTATTCAATATGGTGGAATGAACAGAATCATAATCCATAAAGGAACAGAGATATGTATTACAACATTGAATATCCATATATATTCTTAAACTATTATTTCTTTTCAAAGTTTCTTGAATATTATCATTGTCGACTCGACAACGTATCGATCTTTCTAAATGATATTGGAATAGCTAGAGTCGACAGCTTTAATCGATCATTTGCCAGAAAATTCGTTAATATAATCGACTCACGATTAGTGAACTCTTGCCCAGGGACTACTAGTGAAAAATATCATATTAAAGCGTATTCCTGCGCTTACAATACCCGATTGAAAAAAGTCCTTTTGTATAAGATTCTCCCGTTTTTATTCCGACCTTATAATCGATATTGGGTAAATTATCCACTTAAAGAGATAAAATACGGTGTTAAAGATAGGAAAAGTAGGAAGAAATGGGAGAAACAACTGTATAAAGAATACAAATCCGCATGTTCGTGGAATAGTCCCGACCGCTTTATCGACATAAGTTTTATTGACAAAAACAATGTCGCCCGCTTATTTATGACGCGACATGAGCTCTATTGCAATCTTTTGTTAGCTTCGGAAGACGTTGACTTTTTCATTCGGACTTCAATAATAAATGAAATAATGCTACGCGACGCTGAAAGTTTGATCGAAGGCGATCCTTTTTTTGAACAATATTTTAAGTATGACCCTCAACCGAAGGATCATGAGTTCTGGCACATTCGTAGGCGTTGTTGAAAGGCGTCGTTGAGAATCTCCTGGAAAATCCGAGAATGCAGTGTTTTTGTTTGAAAGGGACGTATTACCGCTGGGAGGCGAATCATGCGATTCAGCGACCCTCAACAGATCAAAGGAGAAGCGCGATAGCGAACCCAACTAAAAAGCGCAACTGATCCGAGTGAAGTCGTTTCATACTTGAATCCACGAAAGGGGGCGAAGAAAGCGCGTCGAATGACAAAGCGCGAAACAGGCGCCGGGAGGATCGCGGAGCGGTACGCACGCTACTTTTTAACGTCAAAAGCGGTTCTTAGGGGACACTCGTGAAACGCACGAACCTTCTTGTTTTCTACCGCGCTATTCAAAGCGTCCATTTGTTACTGTATAATGGAGGGACGCCTTTCCGAGTCATGAACGATCTTCGGAAAAGGTTTTGAAAACCCAGCGCGACGACGAGAAAACAGGACAATGAACAAACCGACGACGCTTGCGCTTTTTGCGCTCTTCTTTATAAGTTTGACGCCTTGCCGCGCCGCGAACGACCCCGCGCCGAGCGGCGCGCTCGAACCGTTGATCCGGTACGAATTTGAAACGCTCGAGGAGGGTAGGGTTCCCGATCTTTCAGGACGCGGTTTCGACGGAACGGCGCGCGGCGACGGCGCGCGACTCGGCGCGGGGAAATCGGGTCGCTGTTTGGTTTTGAACGCCGACGTCGACGACGGATACGTCGAGCTTCCGAGCGACGCGATCGCAGCGTTGACCGACTTTACGGTCTGCTTCTGGACGAATCTTCCCGAGTATACGCCTTACGGACGGCTTTTCGATTTTGGACAAGACGAACGCGTCAACGCGTACTTGACCGCGTCGACGACTTCAGACGCAATCAACGGTAAAATGCAGTTTGCCGCGACGACGAACAGCACGGACGGCGAACAGTTGATCTCTATTCCAACTCAGTTTCCTTTGAATCGCTGGATTCACGTCGCGGCGTTGCAGCGCGGCGACGTCTTGGAGCTGTATTTGAACGGGCGACTCGCGGCGTTTCAGTATGGGGTCGACCACAATCTTCGTTCTCTTCTCGGGTCGAAAGGACGCTGCTATATCGGTAAGAGCCAGTATTCTCACGACGCGAATTTGCGCGGATCGATCGACGATTTTCGTCTTTACGGGCGCGCGTTGACGCAGGGCGAGATACTCGGCGTCATGGCGGAAGTGGTCGGAGAAGTCTCCGATCTTGCGACGTACGAGACGACGACGCTCCTTGGCGAATCCGCGCGTCTTCCGAATCTAGTTTGCGGACGCGACGACGCGGGGGAACCGTTTGAATCGGGGGTCGTATGGGACTATCCCAAGGTTCCTTTGGGGCGAGATTACGACGTAACTGGAATCATTGGGTCGACGCGACGCGTTGTCGGACGCGTTCGCGTGGAATCGGATTCGCTAGGCTCCGCCGTCGCCGTTCGTAGCGATTTGATTCGTTTGCGTCCCGGCGTTTCGTCGCCGACGGGGCGATTTTGGGCGGCGAACAACGGCGACTCTCCCGTAGAATTTGATTTAGTCATGGAGCTTCTCGACGCTTCAGGCGCGGTCTTGAGCGTTGAGATCGAACGCGTTGCGCTTGACGGAGGGGATCAAATTGAGCGACGTCTTATTCCGATTTTGCCGTTGGAAAAAGGGGTCGCGCGCGCTCGTACGTACGCGCGAACAGTCGACGGAACTCAGACTTCGGTCGTGCGAGAGTACGCTCTTCGCGGTTTGAAGAGCGGCTCGTTTTTGGAAGACTCTTGCGTAAATCTCCTGCCGGGAATCTTTAAACAGATGCGGGACGACAACGCGCGCAACCTCATGCAGCTTGATCTCGATCGTCTTTGCGCGTCGCATTTCTTGGCGGCGGGTCTTCCTGCGAAAGGCGAGCGCTACGGCGGCTGGGAGCGTTGGGAATCTTCCGGATTTGGAATCGGGCACTGGCTTTCCGCCGCGTGCTTAATGTACGAGAAAACGGGGGACGAAGCGTGGTTGGAGAAAATCAATTACGCCGTTTCGGAGTTGAGTCAGACCCAACGCGCGGACGGATTTATCGGCGGGGTCGACGAGGCTCTTGTCGTTGCGAATATTTTTGATAGGCGCGCTGATTTTGAGGCGACGCCGTATTCCGTCGGTCGCATTTGGGACTGTTGGTACGGGATTCAGAAGGTTTTTAAGGGGCTGGTCGAAGCGTATGAAACGACCGGGAACCGCGAGGCGCTTGAGACGGCGACGCGTTTCGTTCATTGGCTCAAGCGGGCGACGGATCGGTTTTCTTACGGCGAAACGCAACGAATGCTTCGCGCCGAACACGGCGCGGTCTCGGAAACGGCGCTTCGGCTTTACAAGCTCGTCGGCGACGCGGAGGCGCTCGAGCTTGCGATCCGCTTCCTTCGTTCGGATCTTCTCGATCCGCTTGCGTCGGGCGAGGACAATCTTACGGGTCGACACGTGAACGAGCAGATTCCCGAGATTCAAAACGCGGCGGCGTTTTATGAGATATCCGGGGACGAAAAGTACAAACGAGCGGCGGAGTTCTTCTGGACGACGTGCCGCGCGCGCCGTATGTACGCGAACAGCGGTCTCGGTTTGGCGGAGCATTTTCCGCGCGCGGACAAAGAGCCGCTCGGTCCCAGCAATACGGAAACGTGCTGCACTTTTAATATGCTGAAATTGACGGAGCTTCTCTTTTCGTGGGAGCGTCGCGTCGAGTATATGGACTACGTTGAGGACGCGCTCTTCAATTTAATCTATCCGTCGCAAGATCAGGATAATCGCGAAGGTTACGGCAAATGTTATTTCGTTTCCTTTTTGCCGGGAAGCTATCGCTTTTTCTCGACGCGCGACGACAGTTTCTGGTGTTGTTGTCTCGGCGGGATGGAGAATCCGGTTCGAATGGACAAAATGATCTACTATAAAGACGGAGACGAACTGTACGTTAATCTTTTCGTTCCTTCCGAGGCGCGTTGGAAAGAGACGGGGCTAATCTTAAAGCAGGAGACGAGTTTTCCGTATTCCGACGTCAGCGTCATAACGATTTTAGGCGGCGAGGCGACGTGCGCGCTTAAGGTGCGAGCGCCGAGTTGGCTTGCGGGCGAACTTGGTCTGAAGGTCAACGGAGAGCGCGTCGCGGCGGAGATTCAAGGCGGCTACGCGACGATTCGTCGGGCGTGGCGCGCCGGGGACGTTCTCGAAATTACGACTCCGATGGCGCTCAATCTTTATCGGTCGCGCAATTCTGACGCCGAAGTCGCGTTTCGATACGGCCCGATTCTTCTCGCGGCCGTTCTCGACGAGGTTCCCGACGCGGAACGTTATACGACGCACAATAATAAACTTTGGAATTTTAAAGGGCTTCCAATGCCGACGCTAAGCGGTTCTCCGCGCGAAGCGAGTTCGTTTTTGGTTCCCGTCGACCTGTCGCGTCTCGTTTTTCAAACGGCGCCGAACGCGACTTCAGACGGCTCGACGTTGACCTTTCGACCGTTTTTTGAGCTGAATCGGAACCGATATACCGTCTATTGGACGATTAACGCGTCTCTGGAGAATGAAAAGGATTCCGAACGAAGCGATTTTTAGACGTTTTTTAACGCCGATCAACGACGCTCAAAGCCGATGAACGACGGCGCTAATCGGCTTCGAGCGTCCGCGTCGCGGTTCGCTTTGCGCGGGGGACGGACGTTTGTCGTTTCGCGCCCTTTAAATCGCCGACGCGATCCTGTATAATACGCGAAAGCGCCGATTAGCGCGCCTTTCTAACCTTTGCCTTCAACCTTGCGTGAGAATTATGCCGAACCGTCAACCGAATCCCGCCGAGCCGACCCGACGCGACGCCTTGAAATCGGTCGCCGCCTTGTCCCTCGCGACCGCCTTCTCCACCTTTGTCCCGAATTTCAGTCTCCGCGCCGACGAAAACGACGCCGAACCGAAATTCCATAATCCGATCCTTCCCGGCGCCAACGCCGACCCCGAGGTTCTACTCTCTCGCAAGACCGGGCGCGCTTACGTCTATCCGACGTCGGGACGCGGCGGGTTTGCCGTCTATTCGAGCGACAACCTCGTCGATTGGCGATACGACGGGCTGGCGCTCGCCGCGAAAGATATTAAGTGGGAAAAACGCAATTTCTGGGCGCCGTCCATTATGGAAAAGAAACTCGACGACGGCTCCTATCGCTATTATTTCTACTACTGCGCGAATGAAAAAATCGGCGTCGCCGTCGGAGAAGACCCGACCGGACCCTTCGTCGACTGCGGCGAACTCGTCGGACACGATCTCCATCCGCAAGGGCGACCGGGCGTCGAAATCGATCCCTACGCTTTCTGCGACCCTGTCTCCGGCAAGCATTACCTCTATTGGGGCAACTCCTACCTCTGCGTCGCCGAACTCAACGACGATCTCGTTTCCCTCAAAAAGGAGACGATTCGCGATATTACGCCGCCGAACTTCTTTGAAGGAACCTACGTCTTCTATCGCAACGACCGATATTACCTGACCTGGTCGAAGAACGACACGCGCGACCCGAATTATCAGGTTTGGGTCGCGACCTCTGACTCCCCCCTCGGACCCTTTAAGAGCCCCGAAAAGGATCCGATTATTCTCTCGAAGCGCCCGGAAAAGAAGATCTTCGGACCCGGACACCACTCTTTCCTCTTTCTGCCGAACGGCGAGAACTACGTCTTTTATCATCGCATTATTCAGCCGCAGGCGCCAGGCGGGTGGGGGCGCGAGACGTGTCTCGACAAATTTGACTTTGCGCCGGACGGCTCGATTCCGCCGATCGAACCGACTCTCGAAGGCGTCGGAACGCCGGTCGATCTCAAAAGCCTCGTCGAGGCGGAGTAGGCGGGCGACGAGACTCCTCGTTTAACTTTAGAAGTTTCGCTATAGCTATATAAAGTGGGAGAGTTATGAGAAGGTTTCAACGATTTCATGCGTTCAGGCGGGCGAGGCTTTTCACGCTTTTCGTTTTGCTCGCCAGCGTTTTGCTCGTTAGTCCGGCGCTAGCGGGGTCGCCGAATGAGGACGCGATCGCACGTTTGGAGTTTGGAGGCGGGGACGACGAGTCCGCAGTCGCGCACGGCGAGGTCGCGCTCGGCGTGGCGTTGACAGGCGAGGCGGCGGCGGAATCGCGCGCGCGCGGCGGGGACGGCAAGGTCGCGCGATTTGAGCGCGGCGGGTGGCTTTCCGTTTCCGACGCGATCAACGCGAGGCTGAACGGCGTTACGGGTCGAACGCTGACCTTTGGAATGCGCGTCAAGGCGTCGCGCGAGAGTTGGGCGAGCGCGCCGCTCATGTCGAAAAACGGCGGGCACGACCATATGGTCTTTAATATGTTCCTCTATAACGACGCGCTCGGCGCGGAGGTCGGCGCGACGGAATTGAAGAGGGTAATGCAGACGCTGGCGCCGCGCGTTGAGACGCGTAATCCGGAGGCGTGGGACGCGTGGCGCGACGTCTACTGCCGCGTCGACGGCGCGAAGGCCGAGCTTTTCGTCGACGGGCGATGTTGCGACGAGGATTTCATGCTCGGCGATTTGCGCGCGAACGACGTTCCCTTTGTGATCGGCGCGCAATACGACGCCCCGGACGCGCAACGGCCGCGCGCCGGATTCGTCGGGGAAATCGATTACGTCGCGATTTGGGACCGGGCACTCTCGAACGAGGAGATCGTCGCGCTTTCAGGCGGGGCGGATAAGATCGACGCGCGCGAACGTACGGAGCGAACCTATCCGGAATCAATGCAATATTGGACGCCGCCGAACGCCTACGGGGTCGGGGACTGCATGCCGTTCTACGCGGAAGGCGTTTTCCACTTTATGTACTTGCTCGATAAGAATCGGCACGGGGCGAAGAACGGGTTAGGCGCGCACCAATGGATTCAGGCGACGTCGACGGATCTGAAGACGTGGAAGCATCAGCCTTTCGTCGTTCCGATTACGGATCAGAACGAAGGCTCGATCTGCACTGGGAGCGTGTTCTATTACGAGGGAACGTATTACGCGTTCTATGCGAATCGTTCGGTCGAATACGTTCTGCCGAACGGCGAGGCGAAGAAGGTTTTCGGACTCGTTTGTCTGGCGACGAGCAAGGACGGAATCCATTTCGAGAAAGAAGAGCCGCAACCTCTCTTCCTACTCCCGGAAGGCTACGGTTCTTCGACTCGCGATCCGTTCGTCTATAAGGCGCCGGAAGACGGACGCTTTTATATGCTCATTACGACGAACTATCGCGGACGAGGCTGTTGGGCGCGCGCCGTCTCAGACGATCTCCGCCGTTGGGAGGTGATCGACCCGATTTACTCCTTCAAAGGAGGCGAACCGGAATGCCCTGATCTCTTCCGTTGGGGGGACGATTATTACCTAATCGCGAATCATTTGAACGGCTACTACATGACGTCGAAGAGTTCCCTCGGACCGTGGGAGGTTCCGGCGCGTCCGAATATTCTCATGAACGGGCTGGTGAACGTTCCGAAGACGGCGCCTTTCGGGGACGACCGGCGCATAATCTGCGGGTGGACGCGCGAACGCGGGTTCGGCGGGTCGGCGGTCTTTCACGAGTTGACGAAGAGGGCGGACGGTACGCTTGGGGAGAAGTTCGTCGACGAGATGCGACCGGAAACGCTCGCGCCGGTCTTCGACGAGGCGGACGTCGACGCGGATAAGATCGGGGAAATCGCGACGCCGAAACGTTTTCGCCTGCGCGCCCGACTCGAATTCGACTACGCCAAAGTCAACGGACTGCGCGACGTTACGATCGACTACGCGGAAGGACGTTCGATTCGCGTCGTCTTTGCGGAGAGCGCGATCTATCTGAACGACGTCCGTATTGAGCGCGTCGACATGACGCGCGGCGTTCTCGATCTCGACTGCTACGCAACCGACACGATCGTCGATCTCTGCGTAAACGGCGATCAAACGGCGACCTTTGCCTCCCGCGACCCGGAGGAGCGTCGAATATCCCTTCGCAACGAATCCCCGGAGAACGTCGCGATCAAGCGTTTAACGATCGCGCCGTTGAAATAAAGAAAGACGTTTCGACTGTTAAGAGCTTTAATTGAGAGCTTTGCCGGAGTTTTGACGTGTTACCTGCCTTTCCACTTTTGAAATCGTTGAAGAGAATTGCGTTCTTCGCGGCGCTGATCGTCGCCCTGTCCCCTTGCGCGACGCGCGGACAATTGCCCCCGACGAGTAATCGAGTGAGCGAACGCGACAGCGCCGTCGACTTGCCCGATCTCTTCTTAACCGATTTTTTCGTTCCTTCCTTCACCCCGGAGTTCGGACGCGCCGTCTCGCCTCGACGATGCTCCTTCCTCATGCCGAGCGATCCCGCGTTGGTCGCCCGACCGTTGACCGTCGAACTCTGGGCGCGCGTCGATTCTCGAGAAAATTTCCAGATCCTCGTCGCCAACGAAGTCAAAGCCTCGCCGCGACATTGGGAACTGTATACCTTTGCCGACTCCGGCAAGCTCGCCTTGTACGTCCCGGGGAACCGAGCCGAGCAGACGATTCTTTCCGACTATAATCTCGTCGACGGCAAGGCGCATTACGTCGGTCTCGTTATGGACGTCGACGAAGCCCGCCTCTACGTCGACGGCGTTCTCGTCGGGACCGGCGCCCTCGATTTGCCTGAATCAGAGCAGCCGGGCGACGCGCAATTCGCCGTCGGATCACTCGTTGAGCGCGCGATCTTTTGCGACGGCGTAATCGACGAGCTCCGCGTTTCGCGCGGCGTTAAGCGCTTCTCTCCCGACGCGATTCCGACCGCGCCCTTCGCCCAGGAGGAGGAAACGATTTTCGGATCGCACTTCGAGTCGACCTCCCCTGACGCCGAAACGACGCCTGACGATCGGGAAGCCTTCGCGCGATTCCTCGCCGGAACGACCCCGCAGCAGGACCCGCTTCCTACCGAACGGTTTGCGGACGCGCCGAAATTTCTTCAGGCGCCGCGCGATCCCGACGATCTCGACGTTCCCTCCTCATACGCCGATCTGAATCTTGAAAAATGGATTCGTCCGGCGACCGTCGACGTTTACGGCGCCCTCGCGGAAAAACTCGGCGGGGAACTGACCGCCAATTCGAACGTTTCCCTCGATCATCTCTTCCCATCCGGCGCCGTCGAGCCGACCGTTAAACCCGGCGAGAAACCGGCGAAGAATATTCCAATTCAAAAGGTCGACCTCGCCCAATTCGACTCCCGCGCCGCAGAACTCGGCGTCGACGCCTTTACGAGCGATGATTTCCGACCTGGCGTCTTTGTCCACTGGGGCGAACTCTACGTCGATCTCGCACGCGAAATTTCCGGCGAACGCCCACTCCCGCGCGGCGCCGCCGAACAAGTCTACGACGAGAACGCGCTCGTCTACCCGGAAAAGGAGCGCGCCCCGGTGCAGGTCGTTCTACGCCGCACGCGCGCCGCGCTGGAAGGGGGCGCTTTCCCCGACGACGAGACGTTCGACTCGCTTGAAGTCGCCTTCGACGCCTTCGAGAAGAAACTGACCGCCGAATTTGAACGCGGCGACGACTATTTTAACGCGTCGGATCAGGCGACGGTCGATTATTTCCTCGCCTGCGCCTTTCGGCGACTGATTATGTTCGCGCAGGACGAGGTCGCCGAGCTTGGGCAGGTCATGTTCCTCGCGCGCGGATGCTACGCCGGGTCGCGACTCACGAATATGCGCAATACGGACCGAATCGGCGGGCACTTCGCGACCCAGGTCTACGGCTTTAATACGATTCATGGCGGCGGAATCTTCGCAATCGACGATTTCAAGGCGCGCGATCCGAAGATTATCGACCTGATTAAAGGGAAGAAAGTCGTTCCGACGCCCTTGCACGATCGCCTTGCTGGGCGCGAACTCGACGAAGGCGCGTTCTATAAGCCCGAGCTAGGCTACGACGGTAAGACGATCTATTTCTCCTGGTGCAACTCGAAAGAACACCGCTGGATCTGGACGCCTGACACGACGTGGAGCATTTTTAAGACGACCGTCGACGGGAACGGAATTGAGCAGTTGACCGACGGTTCGTACAACGATTTTGACGTCTGCGAACTCCCCTCCGGTCGCCTCGTCTTCTGTTCCGAACGACGCGGCGGGTTTATTCGGTGCTTCGGGGAAGACGCCTCGCTGCGCGTTACGACCTCCGTTCTGCATTCCATGAAGAACGACGGCTCCGATATTTACCCGATCAGTTACTTTGAAACGAGCGAATGGCGTCCTGTCGTCGATCATAACGGCGCGCTCGTCTATTCCCGATGGGATTACGTCGATCGCGAGAATTGCCTCGGTTCGACCTATTGGACGTGCGCCCCCGACGGTCGCAACCCGCGCTCTCCGCAGGGGAATTACCCGTATCCTTGGGATACCTTCGAAGATTGCGAACACGGGGATCACCGATTCGGCGCCTGTCCCGACGCGCCTTCCGGGCTTCCGATGACGCAAATGCAGTTTCGTCCGATACCCGGTTCGCACAAGTATATCTTTACCGCCGCGCCGCACCACGGCGAGACCTTCGGTTCCCTCTGCGTCCTTGACCTGCGCGTTCCGAACGACAATCATATGAGTCAGATCCGGCGCGTTACGCCTTATGAGTTCTTCCCGGAATCGGAGGGGCCCGACCGGAGTCAGTATCGTTACGGCGCGCCCTGGCCCCTCGACGAAGATTTGTACCTCTGCAATAGTTGGGAAGACCTCGTTCTGCTCGATCGCTACGGGAATGAGGAGCTAATCTGCGAGCGCGAAATTCTCCCGATCGGGTACGACCCGCGCCTCCGCCTTAGCGAGCCGATTCCGATTCGCCCGCGCGTTAAGCCGCCTATCGTCGCGCAGCAGACGGCGCAAGGCGAGGATTTCGTCGATCGCGATAAGACGGCGACGATCGGCGTTGTGAACGTGAATATTCACGATCGTCCGTTCCCGGAGGATCGCCCGATTAAACGGCTTCGCGTACTTCAGGTTATTCCGAAGTCGAATCCGTGGATGAACGTGCCTTACGTCGGGTACGCGACGGAGAATACGCCGCGCATACCGCTCGGCACGGTTCCGGTGGAGGAGGACGGGAGCGCCTATTTCG
Source organism: uncultured Planctomycetota bacterium (assembly GCA_900317365.1). GTDB lineage: Bacteria > Planctomycetota > Planctomycetia > Pirellulales > Thermoguttaceae > RUG369. Next base: position 805 of record ONGM01000233.1, on the reverse strand, counting down.
AGGCGCCGTACGGCAAACAGTTGATTTTCCAGGCGCTCGACGAGAATCATATGGCGGTTCAGACGATGAGGTCCGTCGCCTTTGTTCATCCTGGAGAAAAGCTGGTGTGCGTAGGCTGTCACGAGCCGACGTCGGAGAGCGTTGCGAACGAGCCGGGTTCGGCGCAGCCGCTCGCCTTCCAGCGCGCGCCCTCGAAGTTGGAGCCGGAGGTCGGGCCGGTTGAGCCGTTGAATTTTTATCGCTTAATTAAGCCGATTATTGACGCGCGATGCGTGAAATGCCACGAGGAGCGCGCGGCGGGACCGCAGAGAATGGACTATGAAGATTTGCGCCCGTACGTCTATTTCTATAGCGGATCGATGCGCGGCGGGCTGACGACGACAGGCGCGCACGGCGGGTCGCGTTCCCGACCGGGCAGGGTCGGCGCTTCGGAGTCGAAGTTAGGCGCGATTCTTTTTGACGAGAACCATCGGGATTCGGTGACCGACGACGATCGACGCGCCTTCATTCTCTGGCTCGACGCGAACGCGCCTCGACTCGGCGCCTTCCAAGACGAAGAAGCGCAGAAGCGCGGCGAACTCGTATGGCCGATCCTCGACGTCGAGCCGTGCAATGAGTACGCCCCATAACGCCAACGTTCGGACGCCACCGTTCGGACGTTGGATCCCGTTTCGCGCTACCGCGCGGTTGGTGAATCGTCGCTCCCGTTGGTCGCTTGCCGGGTTGCCAACAAGGCGAAGCGAAGCGAGCCTTGAAAAATTTATCGCGCGAAGCGCGCCCCCGAAGGGGGGAAGCCGTCTGGCTT
>ONGM01000234.1 GCA_900317365.1 uncultured Planctomycetota bacterium | reverse complement strand
CTAAAGCCGGCGGCTTCCCCCCGACCTATGGGGTCGGGGGCGGCGCTTTCGCGCCGGGAAAATCGCCCTTTGGGCGATGGACGCGCCGTTGGCGCGATGGGGGAAAAACGGTTTTTAGGCGTTTGTAAAACGGCAAGCGACCAACGGGAGCGATGATTTGATAACCGCGCGTTAGCGCGAACCGGGATCCAACGTCCGAACGTTGGCCCGCGCTTATGGAGCGCGGGGCGGCGCGTTCGCACCGGGAAAATCACCCTTTGGACGATGGACGCGCTGTTGGCGCGAATGGAGCGATTGCGACCCGGCAAGCGACCAACGGGAGAGGTGATTTCCCAACCGAACGTTTCCGCGAGCCGGAATGAAACGTTTGGGCGTTTTCTCACCCTTTGGGGGGCGAGGCGCGTTCGCATGATTTCATACTTCCGACCGTTTTCTTTACACAAAAAAACGAGTCTGGCTCTTGACGTATTGAATGGGACGCGCTTTGCGCTATATTTAATAGAAACCCCGGCTTTTAACCTACAAGGAGAAATCGTATGAGCATTTTCGAAGTTATCGGAAAATACGTGGTCGCCAAGAAGATCTACGATAAGTTAACCGGCGCCGAAGAGAAGGCCAAGTTTGAGGAATGGTACAAAGAACAACAACGCCAGGACGAACTCCGAGAGGAACTCGTCGAGACGAAGATGCGTTTGCACCAGCTACAACAGGAGATCGACGCGAAGAATAATTACGGTCTCTATCCCGACGAATAACGGAGTCCGTTTAATCGTTTGTAAACGCTACTGATTTTCTTTGCGCGTTTTACCTTGGCGGAGCTTTTGAGACTTTCCGATCTTCTGACTTTGAGAAACGACGGAAACGCGTTGAATAGTGAACGCGTTTCTTTTAATGAAAGCGACCGTCACTTTTAACGTCGCTAGTCCGACGAATTCTTTCGACTAGCGCCGCAAATAGGAGGATTTGTACATGACGAAAACATCGCGACGATTAGCGCTCGTTCTATCCGCGCTAGGCGTATTCGGGATTGTTGGCGCGGCGCCGACGCAGGCGGGCGAGGCAGGCGAGGCGGGCGGCGTCGAGCGTCTGGATCGGGGAATCTACGCCGCTTCGGCAGGCGAGGGGAAGTTCGTATGCTGGCGGTGGAACGCAGACGACGCGGACGACGCCGAGTTCCGACTCTATCGGGACGGCGAGCTGATCTATACGAGCGCCGCCGGGACGGCGACAGGCTACCTCGACGAGGCGGGTAAGGACGATTCAACGTATCGGGTCGACTCAATTGAGAACGGCGTCGTCGTTGGATCGCAGGCGTGCAAGTTCAATTCCGCCGGGCAGTTTTTCGATATTCCGCTTGAAAAGCCCGGCGCTCGATATTCCGCCAACGACTGCTGCGTCGGGGACGTCGACGGGGACGGGCAATATGAAATCTTTCTGAAATGGGAAGGCGCGTCGAACGACAACGCGCACAACGGTTTTACGGACCCGGTCTATATCGATTGCTATACGCTCGAAGGCAGGCGGCTGTGGCGCGTCAATCTTGGTCGGAATATTCGGTCGGGTCAGCATTATACGCAGCTTTGCGTCGCGGACTTCGACGGGGACGGCAAGGCGGAACTCATAACGAAGACCGCCGACGGAACGGTCGACGGGCTAGGGAACGTTCTCGGGGACGCCGAGGCGAACTATGTGAATCCCGCCGGACGGGTACTCGCCGGACCTGAGTTTGCGACCTTATTCGACGGCGCGACCGGCGCGGCGCTCGATACGATTCCGTTCCCTGTCCCGCGCGGCAAGGTCGACGACTGGGGCGACAATTACGGGAATCGTTGCGATCGCTTCAACGGCGGAATCGCCTACCTCGACGGCGTTCGCCCGAGCGCGATCTACGGGCGAGGCTATTATACCCGGCTCACATGGTCGGCGTTCGACGTCGTCGATAAGAAGCTGAAAGCGCGTTGGGTTTTCGATACGGGCAACAATCCCAAATCGCCAGGTTTCGGGTGCGGCAACCATAGCGTGAGCGTCGCGGACGTCGACGGGGACGGGCGACAGGAGATTCTCACAGGGGCGAATTGCATCGACGACGACGGAACGCTTCTCTGGACGACGAGGCTCGGGCACGGGGACGCGATGCACGTCGGGAAATTCTTGCCGGATCGCGACGGCGTTCAAATCTGGACCTGCCACGAGTCGCGCCCATACGGATGTTCCCTCATTGACGGCGCGACTGGCGAGATCATTTTTCATCACGACGGGCGGAAAGACACAGGTCGTTGCTGCGCGGACAATATTTTCTCGGGCAACCCCGGCGCGGAGTTTTGGGGCGCGCATTCTCGCGACGTCTTTAACGCCTCCGGGGACAAGATCGGCGGAACCTGCCCGGCAATGAATTTCCTCATCTACTGGGACGGCGACCTTGAGCGCGAAATTCTCGATCATGCGACAATCTCTAAAATGACGGCGGCGGATCGGGTCGAACGCATTTTTACCGCCGACGGGTGCGCGTCTAATAACGGTTCAAAAGGCGTTCCCTGCCTGACCGTCGACCTCTTCGGCGACTGGCGCGAGGAACTCGTTATGAGAACGGTCGACAGTTCCGCCTTGCGCGTCTGGTGCACGAATATCCCGACGGAATATCGGATCACGACCCTCATGCACGATCTGCAATATCGCGCGCAAAATTGCTGCGAGCAAAGCTCCTATAACCAGCCGCCTCATCCGAGCTTTTACCTCGGTTCCGACGCCGACCTCCCCGCCAGACCTAAGGTGAAGATCGAGTCGGCGCCGTAACGTAGGGCGACCGTTGGGAGATGTTTTGACCGCGCCTCCGAGCGGTTTCCAATCGAGAGGCGCGGCGGCTAGCGAAGAACGGATTTTGATCGGGTTGTATCCCAAGAGAATATGTCGGCGTTTGATTGCGCAACGGTTCGGTAAAACGCTTTTCGCGCGTTTCACCGTAGCAAGCGACCAACGGAAGCGGCGATGTGTCAACCGCGCGATAGAGCGAAACGGGGGCGAAACGCGCGCTTCATCCAGTTTCCTTGACGTCTGTTCAAACGGCAGGTACAATGACGCGAGGAAGGGAGCGTGATCGAACGGTGGATCGCCAGGCGCCAATTGGGAATATCGAGATCGACTTTTTAAGTTCACCTTCGGCAATCCCGAGAAGAAAGAGCGGACTTTGAGTCTTTACAACGCCGTGAACAGCTCTCAATATACGGACGCGAGCGCCGTCGAGCTGAACACAAATGAAAGCGTTGTCTACGTGAGCATGAAAAACGACGTTTCGTTCCTCATAGACAACGCGTTGAATCTTTACTAGCAAGCGACGTTTTAGTCCGAATATGCCGACGCCGTTCCTGATATGCGCGGGAATGTTATACGACAAGTATATTAAGGCGCATATATTAAGGCGCACTAAGAATTTCACCTATTTAGCTCGGCGCAACCGAAAGCTCCGACTCCAAAATGCGTTTGTTTTTATAACGAGCGCTGAGGCGCAACGCGGCGGGGTCAAGGTTGTTTTGAAAACGATAAGAGGCGAGATATGAAGAGAACTCGTACGCTGGAAATGGGCGATAAACTCGCGTTGAAATGTTTCGGAAGCAAGGTTGCGTCTTTTGCCGTCTCTCTTGGCGTATCGCTTTTTACCTTTATTCTTGCGAACGCGTTCTATACGTCGCCGACGCAAGGCGCGGAACCGATCTGGCGCTTTGACTTTGGCGCCGTCGACGCGGCGGAAGGCTATACGTCGGTCGACGCTTCGGTCGGATACGACTCTGCGCGCGGGTACGGGTTCGGCGACCCCTCGCGTGTGAAAAACGTGTCGGCGGTCGGGCGAGGCGCACTCTGCGACGCCGTCCAATTTGTCGGCGCGGATCGGAACGCCGCCTTTTACGTCGACCTACCGATCGGACTCTATGAGATTCAGGTAACGCTCGGAAATACAGGTCGCGCCTCGGTCGTTATGGAGGACATGATTCAGATCGTCAATATGACGGGGAACAACGCGACGGACTCCGTTCAAATTCCGATAACGGACGGGCGACTCAGTATTCTTGTCGTCGCAGGTCGCGCGGGAACGCCTTTTACGCTCAGCGCGCTGGAGATCGCGAAGATATCCGACGATCCGACGCTGAAGCCGACGATTTGGATTTGCGGCGATTCGACCGTCTGCAATTATTACCCGCTCGCGAGCAGCGTTCAGGCAGGCTGGGGGCAGGCGCTCGGGAAGTATGTCGACTCCTCGCGGTATGCGATCCGCAATATGGCGGCAGGCGGGGAGTACGCCAGGGGATTTGTCGAGCACGGCTTATTCGAGACGATCGAGACCTACGGCAAGGACGGGGACTATTTCGTCGTCTCGATCGGAATCAACGACGGAAAGTATTATCAAGGCGACGTCTACAAGTCCGTCGTAACCGATATGACGCGTCGCGCTCAGAAGAAGGGCATGACCGTAATTCTCGTGAAGCAGCAAGGTCGTGCGAACGATATTTCGCGCGACAAACTCCTTACCGGACGCTGGTTCGGCGCGATCCTCGACGAGATCGGAGCGTCGGAAAACGTTCAGGTCGTCGATCTCTTTACCTTAGCGCAGAACTACTGGCTTTCGATTGGTCAGGACGCCGTATACAAACTCTTCATGCCCGGCGACGCCCTTCATCCGAATCGCGCCGGAGCGGATAAGCTCGCGGAGTTGGTCGCGCGCGAGGTTGAGTTTGGCGACGTTGACCGCGAGCAGGCTTCGGAAGTTTCCGGGACGCCGTGAGTCTGACCATAGCGCCGAGCTAAGATATGTGAATGAATTCTACTTGTGAACAGCGGAAAATCTCTTATAAGAGTAAACGAGGCACAGATGGAAACGCATGATAAGTCTATAAGCGAACTACTCAAGGGCATTGACGAAGGTAAAATTCAACTGCCGGATTTTCAGAGGAGCTGGGTCTGGGACGACGATAGGATAAAAGCGCTTCTTGCTTCGGTAATCCATAATTATCCGATCGGCGCCGTTATGTTCTTAGCCTATGGGAATGAGAACGTTCGATTCAAGTACAGAACGATTGAAGGTTCGACGTCTGAGGGAAAAGACGTTGTTCCGACGCACTTGATTTTGGACGGGCAACAGAGACTGACAGCGTTGTATTCCGCTCTATTCTCACAAGCCGCTGTTAAGACGTGTTTAAAAATAGATCGCAAGAAAACAATTTACCGATATTACTACCTTGATATTGAAAAGTCTCTTGATCTCGACGTTGAGGATGAAGAGTTGATTGTTTCCGTTCCTGATTCGAAACGGAAAACGAGCGATTTTGGTAGAAATATCGAACTGGACTTAACGACGCAAGAGATGGAGTTTAAGAATAAGCTTATTCCTCTGAATCGTTTTGCGTCTTGGCAGAACGTCTCCGATTGGACGACCAACTTTCAAAGATACTATGATTTTGATTCTTCTATTTGTGAATTGTGCGGCAAATTCAATAACAGAGTCGTGCAAATGACGATGGGGTATCAAATACCGGTTATATCCCTCGGTAAGGAGACTCCAAAAGAAGCGGTATGCCGGGTCTTTGAAAATGTGAACACCGGCGGCGTGCCGTTAACCGTTTTTGAGCTGGTTGTCGCCTCTTATAGCGCCGACGACTTTGAACTCCGTAAAGATTGGGAGGAACGAAAGGAAAAATTTTTCAACGGAGATATTCTCAACGTCGTAACTGCAACGGATTTTCTAACAGCTCTCACGTTGCTTTCAACATATAAAAGAAAGCTGATAGACGATAAGGTCGCCGTATCCTGTAAGAAAAAAGACGTTCTCAATCTTTCTCTCACAGAATACAAGAAATATGCCGACGTTTTAACGGAAGGGTTTGTTGAAGCGGAGCGTATTCTCCAAGAGGAACGTATTTTCACCAGTCGAGACCTTCCGTATACGACTCAACTTATTCCTATCGCCGCTATTTGCGCGCTTCTTGTGCAAGACCATCGACTGAAAATTGTCAATGTCAAGAACAAAATCAAGCAATGGTACTGGTGCGGCGTGTTCGGAGAACTATACGGCTCTGCAAACGAGACGCGTTACGCCAACGATATCGTTCAGGTAATCGATTGGTTGAGCGACGACTCCAATCCTCCTAAAACAATTCAGGATTTTTATTTCAATCCGACGCGGCTTCTTGGATTGCAGACAAAACAGTCTGCGGCGTATAAGGGAATTATGGCTCTTATTCTGAAGAATCACAGCAAAGATTTTATCAGTGGAAGCGAAATGGACTTCGTAGCGTACAAGTCCGAAAACATTGACATACACCATATTTTTCCGCGCGACTATTGTGAGAAGAGCAATCTGCCCCGAGCGAAGTGGAATAGTATCGTCAACAAGACGCCGATTTCCTATTCAACGAATCGCGAGATTGGCGGCGTAGCGCCGAGCGAATATATAAGCAAAATAGAGAAAAAACGAAAGGTTTCCTCGGCGGACTTGGACTTGTTTTTCGAATCTCATTGGCTCGTTCCAAATCTTCTTCGTAGCGACGCGTTTGATCAGTTCATTGTCGCGCGTGCGAAAGCGTTGCTCGACGCCATACAAAATGCGACTGGAAAAACGATTACCGGCAGAGACAGCGAGGAAGTTATTGAAGCGTTTGGCGCGAAGCTATTATAGAATCTAAGTCTTATTGCAAGACGCTATATCTTCGTGCAACGCAAGAAAGACCGACTCCTCACTG
>ONGM01000236.1 GCA_900317365.1 uncultured Planctomycetota bacterium | reverse complement strand
GCGCGTCGCGGTGTAGGCGGAGGTCAGGTAGGAGTCGCCGTCGCCGATCGCGCGGACGCGCCAGTAGTAGGTCGCGGAACCGTCGAGCCCTGTGAGTTTGTAACTCGTCGTTTCCGGGGCGAGCTTGATCGTCGTGTACGCGGAATCGGTCGTCTTTTTGTAAATGAGACCGTATTGCTTTACGTTTTCGACGGGGTCCCATGCGACGGTGATCGACGTTTCCGTTTTCGCGGTTTCGCGCGGATTGGCGGGCGTGTCGAGAGTTATGAGAGCGTCTTCTGTCGTTACGGTGGTCAAAGTCGTGTACGCGGAGGAAGAGTAGTCGAATCCGTCTCCGATCGCGGCGATTTTGAGAGCGTAGGAGGCGTTTTTCGCCAGCCCGGCGATTTTGTAGCTCGTCGCCGTCGGGTCGTCGACGTCGACGGTAACGTAGGAGCCGCCTGTCGGTTTGTACATAATACGATATGCGGATGCGTTGGGCACGAGGTTCCAGGTCGCGGTAATCGAATTTGCGGTCGCGGCGTAGGCTTCGTTCGTCGGGGTCGCGAGTTTCTGACGCGGCTTTACCGTGCGGGTCGCCGTGTAGGCGGAGGTTATGTAGTATATTTCGTCGCCGATCGCGCGGACGCGCCAGGAGTAGGTCGCGGTATTATCGAGTCCTGTGAGTTTGTAACTCGTCGTTTCCGGGGTGAGTTTAACGACCGTATACGCGGAGTCGGTCGTTTTTTTATAGATGAGCCCGTATTGCGACGCGTTTTCGACGGGATCCCATGCGACGGTGATCGTCGTTTCGGTTTTCGCAGTTTCGCGAGGGTTGGCGGGCGTCGGAAGAACTTGCTGATTCGGCTCGGGAGTAGGAACGGAGTATGCGGAATTCGAATAGTTGAAGCCGTCGCCGACCGTCATCATCTTGAGATCGTAGCTAGCGCCGGCGACGAGTCCGGTCAATTGATATTTCGTAACGCTTGCGCCGAATGAAATCGTCGAGTATGCGGTATCGGTCGACTTCTTATAGAGAAGTTTATAGCCGGAAGCGTTCGCAACGGCGTTCCACGAGACCGTGATCGAGGTCGCCGAGGTCGCCGCCTGCGTCGCGTTCGGCGCGTCGAGTTTCTGTCGCGGCTTGGCGGAACGCGCTGCGGAATACGCGGAGGTTACGTACTCCGTTCCGTTTCCTTCGGCGCGAACTCGCCAGTTGTACGTCGCGGAATGATGGAGGCTTGTGAGCGTATAACTCGTCGAACTTGCTCCGTTGAGCTTAATCGTCGTGTAGACGGAATCCGTTGACTTCTTGTAGCTGAGCGTATATCCGGAAGCGTTTTCAACGGCGTTCCACGCGACGGTGATCGAAGTTTCCGTTTTTGCGGTTTCGCGTAGGTTGGACGGAACGTCGAGAACGACGGGGTTGAAGTCGAGTTGACGTTCGTAAGCGCCGAGGTCGACGATTCCGTTGACGATACGCGCGTTTCCGTCGAGGTCTTCGGCGACCGCAACGTGTGAGTTGGCGCCTTTGTCGATCGCCTGGGAGTTTTCCGCGAGCGAATAATCGCCGTTCGCCGCGTCGGTGAAGAGCGGATTCGACTCGACATAGGTTAGGTTATTGGAACCGGAGGCCCATCCCGTGAAGGATGAGAGCGTATTGTCCCCGTTTGCGGCGGCGTTGGCGCTGTATATGTATAAGTCGGCGCCGTTCGAAGCGGAGTTGCCGACGATAATCGTATTGTACGCGTTGAGAACGGCGTTTCCGTCAAGATCGACTCCGCCTCCGAGCGAGCTTGCGACGTTTCCGGTAATCGTGCAGTTATAGAGGTTCGCCGTTCCGAAGAGTTCCAGCCCGGCGCCGTAGCTTGCCGTGTTGCCGACAACGAGGCAGTTCGTCGCGTTTATCGTACCCTCTGCGGAGCAGTAGATTCCTTGCGATTTATTGTTGCGAATCACAAGGTTCGTCGCCGCGATCTCGCCCTTGTAAGCATAAAGGCCTTGCTTCGCGTTTCCTTCCACGACGCAATTCGTCGCCGTGATCGCGCCTTGATTCGTGTATAGTCCGCAGTTGTTTCCTGAAATTTCGCAGTCGGTCGCCGTAATTTCGCCTATACTTGTGTAAATTCCGTAGTTGCCGTTGTCCGAGATTTCGCAATTCGTCGCCGTGATCGCGCCTTGATATGCGTACAGTCCGTAGCTGTTTCCTGATATTTCGCATTCGGTCGCAGCAACTTCGCCTTGATATGCGTAAATACCGTAGCTACCGTTGTCCGAAATTTCGCAATTCGTCGCCGTGATCGCGCTTTGATATGTGTAAATACCGGTTTGGGAGTTCTCTTTGATTCGGCAGTTCGTCGCCGTAATCGCGCCGTCCCACGCGTATAGACCATAACTGTTGTTTCCGATGACGTCGCAATTCGTCGCCGCGACGTCCCCGGTTGCCGCGTAGAGCGAGTACGATTCGTTGTTTTGAAAAACGCAGTCGGTAAAGGTTGACGCAAGATCCGTCTGGAACGAGACGACGCCGCCGCCGACGTTGCCGGTGAAGGTCGTCGACGTCGCCGCGATCTTGCCGCCGGGTTTGACCGCGATCGCGCCGCCGTAGTAATTGCCGGTTCCGCCTTCGTCGTTGACGTACGTCGCGTTATTATCTTTAAAGAGACAGTTTTCAACGGTCAGGTTGCCGTAATTCCAGATCGCTCCGCCGCACGCAGGGGACTTTCCATGCGTGAATTCGAGTCCTTTAAGCGCGAGCGTATTGTCTGCGGCGACCCACATGATTCGCGTCGCGTCGGCGCCGCTGATCGTTATACCGGGCGCGTTCGTCGTCGCGTTGTAAAGATTCGAGGCGTCGATCGTCAGAGACTTGGCGATATAGAGTTGCCCGCGCGCGGAATCGAGCGCGATCGTTTTTCCCCTGAGCGTGTTCTTAAAGGTGATCGTGCCGCCTTCATTGGCATAGCTGATCGCTTCGCGTAGCGAGATCAGCCCGTCGTATGCGTTGACGACGTCGCTTTCTGTCGTAACGATCGTCGAAGGCGTTTCTTTTTCGGTGGTAGAGGCGGCGTATTTTGCCGGTCGGGGCGCCAAGAAGGTTGCGTCGTCGATATAGTAGCTGTCAGCGTCGGAAGGATAATAGGAGGTTCGGTCGGTAATGCGGTAGCTTCCGGTTCCGTAGAAAGTTTGAACGGTCGAGTCCCAGGTTAAATCGAGGTAAATGAGTTTGCGATCGTTGAGAAGGTCGTCGTTCTTACCGGACTTTTCGTCGTCGGAGTCGGTGATGTACAGACCGGTATAGTATCCGGGGTCGGTGGGAGACAAGTTCGAATTGACGGCGTATCCCCAGCAGGTAACGGCGTGTCCGGAGGAACCGTCGCAATCGACGCCGAGTCCGACGCCGTATCCGGCGCGCAGGTTCGAAGCGATTTCCGTAAGATCGTCGACGCCGCGAACGGGTCTTGCCGACAGGTAATCTTGCGCGGACTCACCGTACGTCGCAAAGAGGGACGCGTAGGCGCCGCCGCCGTCAATGGCGGTCGCAGAGCTATCGTTCCGAACGGTTCCGCTTTGATATATTGAGAGATATTCGGCGTTGAGGTACCACGCGCAGCCGGTCAACGTCTGGTCGCCGCTATCGGGCCAGGTTCCGACGAAGACGGAATCGAAAAACTCTTGTTCGTTCGCGGAGCCTTTGACGCTCGCCCAGTCTGTATACCAGAGCATATTGCTTGCGGTCGCGGCCCAGCAGAGAAGATCGTCTTCGGTGTTTTTCTTTGATTTGTCGGCGTCGTAGTATTCGCTCGGTTTTCCTGGCCCTGAGACGCCGGTCTCGACGTCTTCGAGCATGGTCTCGGTTATGTCGACGACGTCGTCGACGCGGGACGAGACGCTCGCGTGATACGCGGCGTTCGCTTCGTCGACGGAGAAACCGCCGCCGATGAAGCCCGCAACGTTGGCGTCGTCGAGCGCGAGGAAGTCGTACCCGCGCGCGACGCTGAGTAGTTCGCGCGCTTCTAGCTGTTCGACGCGAGCGGAGCGCGCGCGCGGCGTCTGACGCTGGGAATGGGTGCGAGTCGCGAGCTTTTCGATAATTGAGACGAGTCTGTTCTTTTTCATGAAACGGCGTTTCCTAAACAAAGGCGTAAGACGAGCGATTCGCGCCCGCCGACGATAGGGTAAAACAAATAAATGGAAATTGAAAGCGCTTGCCGATCGCGCGGCGTTTGTGCGAGACGTTGCGTTTTGAGTCTGCGTCGCGGCGATTGTCTTCTTCGCTGGGAACCTTTGACGAGTCGCTACTCTCGCGATTTGAATTTTATAGCGAAAAGATTATGATTTTGCAATATTTCGCGAATCTAAATCTGACGAAATCGGACGGAAAAGAGAAATAAGCGGCGAAGTTTGAAGTCGTCTTGCGACGCTCGCGCTTTGCGCCGCGCGACGACTTGGTTAGAGGACCGGTTAGACGATAGCGTTAGACGATTGCGTTAAAGGTCTTCTCGCACGATGGCGTACGGCAGATCGCGCTCGATCGCCCACTCGTGCGCGTAACTGTTCTCATAGACGCAAAGAACGACGTAGGACGAGTCGAACGCGAGCGAGGAAATCTCGACGACGCTTCGGGGAATGAGAATTTTTTCAAGAGAAAAGCACGTGGTGAACGCAAAGTCTTGAATTGAAAGGACGCCTTCGTTGAGTATGATCGTATCTAAATAGTCGTTTCCTCTGAACGCGCCGGGACCAATGGTTCTGACCGTCTCGGGGGTCGCGTACCAATCGTCGAACTTCGATTCCGGATAGCGAACTAAAATCTCTTGATATTTGTCGAACAAGACGCCGTCGCGCGACGAGAATCTCGCGTTTTCCGGAGAAACGTCGATCGCTTCGGTGTTCGACGGATAATAGAAGGCGTCGTCCTCGATCGTAAAAACGTCGGGACCGATCCACATCCGTTTAAAAAAGGAATTCTGATTGAACGAGTTTTTGGCAATGAGTTGAACGCCGTCGGGAACGCGGCAGACGAGATCTTCGAGTCTCGGCGGGTAGTGAAGGAGTTCCGTTTCGATTCTGTTCATGAGTATTCCGTCGACGGCGGTAAACGCGGCGTTTTCAGGCGCGACTTTGAACGCGCGCAGACTGTTGCAGAAATCAAAGACGTCGTCGCCGATCTCTTTGACGCTTTCCGGAAAATGAAGGACTTGGAGATTTTTGCACGCTTGGAACGCGCAGTCTTCGATCAATTCGACGCCGTCGGGTATCGCGTATTCTTCGTTGGGTTTGTCGCACGGGTACTGAACGAGAGTCTGCAAACTAGCGCCAAAGAGAACGCCGTCGAGTGCGGCGAAACAGGGGTTTTCCGGCGCGACGACGAATTCTTGAAGATCCTCGCAGCATCGGAACGCGCCGAATTCGAGAGTGGTTACGCTTTCGCCGATAACGACGCGTTTTAAGCCGCGGTTTCCGCAGAACGCTTGCGAACCTATAACGACGACGTCGTCCGGAACAAAGTAGGTTACGTCCTCTTTGTTGTCCGGGTACTTTACAAGTTGGAAGCCGTATTGAAAGAGCACGCCGTCGATTGAAGAAAAAACTTTATTATCCTCTGAGACGTTGATTTCGGAAAGATTGAGACAGCCGATAAACGCGTTGTCGCCGACGGTTTCGACGTCCTTGGAAATGACGATCTCTCGCAGGAGCGAGTTAGTAAAGGCTCTTTCGGCGATTTCCTCCACCCCGGAGGGCACGACGTACTTATCGCGCGCCATTAATGAGGGGAACCGAATGAGAATCTTGCGATCCGCTGAAAAGAGAACGCCGTCGATATCGGAATAAAACTCGTTCTCCGACTCCACGACATATCCTTCAACGCACGCGTTCTGAAGAAAGAATTCGTCGATCGAATCCTTTTCTCTCGGAATGAGAGCGATCGTCGGCGCGACGTCTTGGCGGACGTCCTCTTCGTCGTCTTCTTGCTTTTGCTCTTCGTTGTTCTTTTCGTTCCGCTCGTCGGAAAACCAATATCGCGTCGGCGAGACGTTCGGAAACGGCGGGTCGTCTTCATCCTGAAAGCTGGGACCGAACGCGTCGATTTCGGTGACGTCGATGAAATCGAAATTCATATCGTGAATTTTCGCCCACAGATGCGTGAAGCTCCCGGGATAAACGAGGATTTTTGCGGACGTTTTGAACGCGGCGTCATGGATTTTGACGACGGCGCTCGGGACGATAATAGGGATCGAATCGGGGCAACCGACGAACGCGTTGCGATCAATTTCGACGACGCGTTTTCCATCGATCGCGCTCGGAATCGCGATCAGATCGCAGCGTTGCAAATCTTCCGCAACGTCGTCGAGGAACGTAACGCCGACGATCGCGACGTCGCGGTCGCCGCGCGGCGCCGTTTGTAAAACGTAAGCGTTAGCGTTCTCGTTTGAGTCGACGTCGGTCATGATCCGCTCTCGGCGTCCTTTGGCTCGCGACCTTAGGCTTGCGACCTCGGACGACTAGGTTTGATTAAGAGAATTGGGTTCGGCGTCGAATAGATCGAGAGGTTGTTTTTCGATTTATCGCCGCGCCGCAACGATGAGATCAATATACGCGCTTTCCGCCTTTTTATCAAGGACTCGAGGCTTTGTCGGACGAGGGGCGTCGACCCGTTAGCGTTTCGATTTGTTTGGGGCAGGCGAGCTGTTGTCGACAAGCAAGACGTACGGCAGGTCGTTTTCGAGCGCCCACTCTTCCGCGTAGCTTCCCGGATACAGGTAAATGAACGGCGCGGCGAACAGGAACGCGTCTGAACCGATGAAAGAGACGCTTTTCGGAATAACGACCTGAAACAGACGACGGCATCCCCAAAAAGCGTTCGAACCGATCGACTCCACTCCTTCCTGAAGGACAAGCTCGCGCAAAAACGCTGCGTCTCGGAACGCTTCCGATTTGATTTCCTTGACCGTCGCCGGAACCGTGTATCTGACGTCGAATTTTTGATTCGGGTAGAAGATGAGCTCCGTTTGATCCGCGTTGAACAGGACGCCGTCGCGCGAAGAGTATCGTTCGTTGTCGGGCGAGACTTCGATCTCCCCGAGCGCGCCGCTGTTTGTGAAAGCGTTTTCTTCAATTTCCATAACGGATTCGGAAACGACGACTTTTCTTAAATGCCTAGCGAAGCTGAAAGAGTAGTCGAGAAGCCGTTGCGTTCCCTCCGGCGTTTCGTATTGGAAGCGCCTGCTGCCCGAGGGGTATTGTATGAGTTCCGTTTCGTATTGATTGAAGAGTACGCCGTCGATCGAGGAGTAAGCGAAATTATCCGGAGAAACTTCGATCGCTTCCAGGTTGGGACACGCTTCAAAGGCGAATTCGCCTATTTCGCGAACGCCTTCATGAACGATAACGGTCTTCACATACGCGGCTTGCGCGAAAGCGGAATCTTCAACGCGTTCGACGTCTTCGGGAATAGCGTAAGTTTCGCCTTTCTTGGACGACGGGTATTGGATCAACGTCGAGCCGTCGGCGTTCATAAGGACGCCGTCGCAGGTCGAAAAGAACGCGTTTTCAGGCGCGACGATAAACTCTTCGAGTTTTCCGCCCCCAGAGAACGCGCGATATTCAATTGTCGAAACGTTTTCCGAAATATAGACCCGTTTGAGATTATTCACGCCCGAAAACGCCCTTTCGCCGATGGAGTCGACGAACTCCGGCACGTTGAACGTCTCGCCTTTTTTTCCGGAGGGATAGCGCGCGAGCGTGGCGCCGTAGACGTAAAGCGCTCCGTCGAACGAAGAGTAAATGGGATTTTCGGGGTCGACGCGAAACGCTTCCAGATTCTGACATCCGGAAAACGCGTCTTCGCCGATTTCGCGGACGTTCTTCTTAAGCTCGATTTCTGTAAGAAAGCAGCACATGCTGAACGCTTCCGAACCAATGATTTCGACGTCTTCCGATAGAACCACGCTTTGATACGCCGTTCCAAAAAACGCGCGTTTTCCGACTTCTAAGACGCCGTTTTGAAGAGTATATTTTTCCTCTTGATCTTTTTCCGTCGCGCGAAGAATGACCTCTTGATCCTTGGAAAAGAGATTCCCGTCGTTTGACGAATAACTCTCGTTCTTCGGCGAAACGTCGAAGGATTTCAAGTGACGCCACCCCCAGAAGATTGGGTCGGATATGTGCGACTTGTCGTCGGGTACGACGAGTTGGGACGGGAAAAACTCGCCGTCGGTTTTGTACCAAGCTCTCCGAGACTTCGGCGCAGGATACGGAAAGACGAATTCGGCGTCGTCGCGGTCCGATTTCTGCGCGTCGGATTCTCCGATGAACTCATGAGTTATTTTATGCCTGAGCGCCCACAAATGCGCGTAACTTCCCTGGAAAACGCATAGCTTGGCGTTCGATTGAAACGTTTTCCGATGGATCTTTTGGATTTCTTTCGGAATAAAGTAGAGCGCGGCGGTACGGACGCTAAGAAACGCGTTGGGGCCGAGTTCGACGACCAACTTGCCGTTGATCTTTTGCGGTATGACGACGACGGACGGACCTTCGGGCGCCCGCCAGTTGAACTTGACGATCGCAATGGCAGATCCCCGGGGTTCCGTCTTAAATAGTTCGTTGTTTCCAAAGTTTAAGCGTCCGGTTGTCATGACGCCTCCTTTTCGGTTCGTCTAGATCGACATTTGAATTCGACAAACAAATAAGTTTGAAAAATGAGCAAGAGAGCTACGCCGCGTCGTCGGTTTCAACTTGACGACGCGAAGACAGCCGCCGTCGGAGTTAGGTTGCGGAAGAATCGACGACGGCGCGAATATAGTCAGGTCAAATATGTGAAAACGTTTCCTGTTTGCGGGACACTATCCTTACTGGGTTAAGGTTTGAACGCAACGCGTCTCCCAACGTCAAATCGGACGCTTCGG
The DNA here is from genome assembly GCA_900317365.1 of uncultured Planctomycetota bacterium. GTDB lineage: Bacteria > Planctomycetota > Planctomycetia > Pirellulales > Thermoguttaceae > RUG369. The sequence goes on along the minus strand of ONGM01000236.1, from coordinate 20,308 downwards.
AGGCGTCGTGTAAGAAATCTGGCGTTTCACTCCTAAGATCAAACGCCAGCCTGCGAGTTTTCAAGTTCCTCTGAGAAGCAAAGGCGGGGCGCCCGAAGACCCTTTTATCGCCTGCGCCGTTTGCATTTCTCAGTGTATTTTATGGAGTTTGCCCTTTACGTCAAGTCGTCGAGAAAGAAAATCATAGAAAAGGACGACGACCGTTCGTCCGACTGGGAAAAAAGACTCGGCGGCGCAAGAAAAAACCTCCCGAGGGCAAACGTCCCACATCGTTATAACGACGCCTTAATGCGATCGGCGCCGCGCCCTCGGGAGGCTCTTCGCAAGAGTTCGGGTACTCGTCGTTTGAGGCGAGGCTATTGCTTCGCCTCGTGAAAACGTAGGAAATTTGAGCGCCGCGCGCGTTCTTTGAGTCCGGCGTTATGCGCGTTAGGTTAAAAGGGATTTCAATGCGGCGTACGCGTCGTCGGCGACGTCCTGCGGCACGGTAACGACGTTGACCGGATCGCCGTCGAGCCAATTTTCGAGCGCCCACGCGACCTTCCAGAGGGTCGATTTCGTCATTTGAACGCAGATCATGGGATCGTCGCCGGGCCAGAGGATCGTCTTCTCGGGAAAACGCTTTTGCAGTCTTTGGACGAGCTTCCATTCGGTTCCAATGGCGATTGTGGAACCGGCGGGCGCGTTCGTCGCGACCTCGATGAGTTTCGTGGTGGAGCCGAAACCGTCGCACAGTTCAATAATCGCGCGTTGCGATTCCGGGTGCGCCCAGACTTGCGCGTCGGGGTTTTTCGCTTTGAGATCGCGAATGAATTGCGCGGAGAATCGCTGATGCGTCGGACAGAACCCGTCCCAGAGGATCACTTTGGCGTTGCGGATTTGGTCAGGGGACAGTCCTCCGAGGGGCGCCTTAACGCGGGGATCCCATAGGGCGATTTCGTCGGGTTTGACGCCGAGTTCGAGAGAGGTCGTTCTCCCGAGGCGCGAATCGGGCATGAAGAGGGCTTTGGGGCGTTTGGCGAAGGCGTCGCGCAGAACCTTTTGAGCGTTTGCGGAGGTGCAAATGACGCCGCCGTTTCGTCCGCAGAAGGCTTTGACCGCCGCCGACGAGTTCACGTAGGAGACAGGCGTGAACTCGTCGAAGTCAACGACGGTCGCGAGTTCTTCTTTCCACGCTTCGGCGCGTTCGGCGGAGATCATATCCGCCATAGGGCATCCGGCGGAGGCTTCGGCGGCCATAACGCGGATTCTTTTCCCGTTTCTCGCTGCGAGCCTTTCCGGACGATTCGCGAGAATATCGGCGGTCTCGAGCATGAAGCGGACGCTACAGAAGAGGATCGCCTCCGCGTTCGATTCCGCCGCGCGTCTTGCGAGCGCGAGGGAATCGCCGACGACGTCCGCGAGTTCGACGATCTCGTCGCAGACGTAGTAATGCGCGTAGAGTTGGAGCCTGTCGCCTGCGCGTTCTCGCGCGCGTCGGATACGGTCGCGCAATTCCGCTTCGGAGAGGTTTTCGTAGTCGATTAACGGTCGCATAATTCGCTCGCGTGGGTTAGCGCGCCGAAACGCCTCGCGTTCGCCGCCGATGGGATTCGTTCCTCGCCTTTCGGGTTATCCCCTTCGATTGATTCTCCGACTTTATTCTTCGAAGAGCCAAGTCGAGAGGTAGCGCTCGCCTGTGTCGGGGAGCAGAGCGACGATCGTCTTGCCTTTGAACTCGGGGCGTTTGGCGAGTTCAAGCGCGGCGTATAACGACGCGCCGCTGGAAATACCGACGAGCACGCCTTCCTGTTTTGCCGACTCGCGCGCGGTTTTCCCTGCGTTCTCGGAAGAGACCGGAATGATTTCGTCGACTACGGTCGGATCGTACGTCTGCGGGACGAATCCGGCGCCGATTCCCTGGATCTTGTGAGCGCCCGCCGGTTTGCCGGAAAGAACCGCGCTCGTGTCCGGCTCCACCGCGACGACGTAGATCTTCGGATTCTTCGATTTCAAGAACTTACCGACCCCGGAGACCGTGCCCCCTGTCCCGACGCCGGCGACGAACGCGTCGACTTTACCGTCGAGATCGTTCCAAATCTCTTCGCCGGTGCGGTCGTAGTGCCGTTTCGGGTTCGCCGGATTTTCAAACTGCATCGGAATGAAGGAGCCGGGAATCGCTTCTTTGAGTTCGTTCGCGCGACGAATCGCGCCTTTCATGCCTTCCGCGCCCGGCGTGAGCTCGATTTGCGCGCCGTAAGCGGCCGCGAGCTTTCGACGTTCGACCGACATCGTTTCCGGCATCGTCAGAATCATCTTGTAGCCTTTAACCGCCGCAACGAGCGCCAGCCCGACCCCCGTGTTGCCGCTCGTCGGCTCGATAATCGTCGCTCCGGGCTTCAGAACGCCCGCCTCTTCCGCCGCCTCGATCATCGCCGCCGCGATGCGATCCTTAACGCTTCCGCCTGGATTGAAAAACTCGACCTTGACGAAAACGTTCGCTTGACCGCCGTTCAGTTTATTGACGCGAACCAACGGCGTGGCTCCGATCGTGTCGAGAATATTGTTGTAAACTCTTTGCGCCATTCAACCGCCCTTTGCTGAATTAAGGTTCTAAATCTATAACCGAGACGACCCTCGTCGCCTTGTCGTAAGAAGAACGACGAATCTCCTCGTTCAATTCTTACTAACTTGGTAGGTATTATAAACTCGATTTGAAATTGTCAAGCGCATTTTTTCCTTTTTTGTCTGACTGGACGTTGAGAGTCGCGTTTTTTCGCATGAAACTGGATTGTTACGCTTTGACGCGCGTCGTTTTCGAGAACGCTACGATTACTTTCGCTTATTTAAGAAGTCGGCGGTTTTATGGCTAGAAGATCGATTAGCGTTCTTTCCGCCGTTATCCCTTACGCGCGGCTTGACAAATCCTATTTGCATGGTAGGATTTAGTCGCTGGTTCAAGCGCAAGACTTAGCGACTATTATTGAATTGAGGAAGCCAACTATGAAAGTTTCAACTCGAGGTCGTTACGCTCTTCGAATGATGGTCTATCTCGCCAAGGCTCCTAAGGACGAATTCATATCCTTGTCTGAGATTTGCGAGAGCGAGGGAATATCAAAGAAGTATTTAGAACAAATCATCCCTTTCCTTGTGCGGAAAAAATTTCTGAGCGCGACTCGCGGCTTTCGCGGCGGGTATCGGCTCGCGCGCGACCCGAGCGCGTATTCCGTCGGAGAAGTGTTGCGTTGCACCGAAGGGACGCTTGCGCCGGTAAAATGCGTCGACGCTCATTGCGGCGGACGAGCGGCCTGCGACCATTGCGACGAATGCCCGACGCACCCTGTCTGGCGGAAACTTTCCGAAATTGTCTCGCGCTATCTTGACGCGATAACGATTCAGGACGTCGTCGACGGGAAATTCGACGTCGATCAAGAGATTTTATTTGAAGACGGCTCCGGAATCTAGCGACTTGCGCGGACTTTGCGTCGGTCGCCGGTTTCCTCGCGCGCGAAACGCCTATAAAAGGCCGCGCGAATTGCCGAGGAGCGTCTCGGACGCCTCGAGGGAGCGCCTCGAGGAAAAACAAAAAAAGACTTGGGAGTCGAGGGACGCCCAAGTCTTTTTGATTTTCCAGCGTTTTTTACGCGCGTTTTAACGTTACTTCTTCGATTTCTCGCCGCGACGTTTCAGGTTCGAGTTGACGACGTAGGAGACGGCGAGATCCCAAGACGGAATGAGGAGTTCCGGGGATTTCTTTTCCGGCGCGGGGGATTCGGCGACGGGTTCGCGCTGTTCGCGTTCGGGCAGTTGCGCGTCTTCGCGTCGTCTTGGTCGTCGCGGTTCCTGGAGTTCGCGTTCGTCGTCGTATTCTCGACGTTTCGGTCGACGGGGCGGTTCGTAGTCGTCGCGCGAGTCGTCCGGATCGAATCGTCTGGATCGACGCGGATCTTCGTAGTCGTCGCGCGGGTCGGCGTAGTCGGCGCGGGTCGGACGGCGCGGGGCTTCGTACTCGTCGTCGACGTCGAGTCGTCTGGCGCGACGCGGCTCTTCAAATTCGTCGAACGCTCGTTCGCGGGAGTCGTCCGGATCGTTTCGTCTCGTGCGGCGAGGCGATTCGTAGTCGTCGCGCGCGTCGGATTCATCCATTCTTCTCGCGCGTCGGACGTCTTGAACTTCGCGCTCGTCGTCGGCTTCGTAACGCTTTGAACGTCGGGGTTCCGGAGCGACGCGCTCTTCGTCTTGTTCAAAGCGCTTTGCGCGACGCGGCTCTTGAACGAGCGGCTCTTGAATTTCGCGTTCGTCGTTAAATTCGCGACGCTTTTGTCGCGGCTGATCCTGGAGCGCGCGCTCTTCTTGCTCGCGACGTTTCGGGCGCCGCGCTTCCTGCGCTTCGATTTCTTCACGCGGTTCGCGACGTTTGGCGGCTTGCGGCTCGTTTGCGGACTCTCGCGCGTCGTCGCGATCGCGGCGTCGTTCGCGCCCGTTCGACTGACGTTGCGACTTGGACGGCTTTTGCTCGCGCGGCGTCGGCGCCTCTTCTTCGGAAGCGTCTAACTCGCGCGGTTCTTCGACCGGTTGAACGTCGTCGAAGCGCGGCTTTTTGGTCGCCTTAGGGGACGGCTCTTGCGATTCGCGCGGTTCGGCGCATCGTTCGGACTTGGAAGCCGACTTGTTCGCCTTCGGTTGTTTTCGCGGCGCGAACCCGAGGGACTCTTCCCCGAAGTCGGCGGCGAAGAACGCTTCCAAGGCTTCCGGGGAAGACGGATCGAGGTTTTCGAGCGTAACGACGTTCTCGCGCGCGTCGTTGGCGTCCGATTCCTGCGCGTCGGCGTCGAGTTCCTCGTCGAGTGAGGCGGACGCGTCGTCTTCCGATTCGGACTCGGCGCATTCGTCGACAAATTCACCGTTCGACGTTTCGAGCGATTCGTCGCAGGCGTCGCCTTGCGCGGACTTGGGGGAGCGCCCCCAGGAGATCACGAGGTCGTCGTCGGCGTTCCAGAAGTCGTCGCCGAAACCGTCGAGAACGCTCGCGCGGGCGCCGTCTTTCGCCGACTCGAGGTCCGAATCGACGTCGGGAGCTTCATCGTCTTCGACGTCGGAATCTTCTTCGACGGATTCGACGTCGGAATCGTCGTCGGAATCTTCATCCTTGGACTCTTGGTCGTCGGAGATTTCGTCGACGGCGGGAGCGTCGGAGGTTTCCTCGATAGGCGCGAAGTCGTCGAGACGGGGTTCTTCGAGTTTCGGCGCTTGTTCTTCCATTCCGAAGTATGCGGCGTCAAAGATCGCTTTGGAGTCTTCTTCCACTTGGCGTTCGAGGTCGGCAATTTCGACCAAGAAGTTTTTCGACGCGGAATTATCGGCGGAATCGACCGAGACGTTCGCGGCGTCGGCGAGGAGTTCAGGGGCGGGTTCGGCGTCGACGGAGGTTTCCGCGAGGGGTTCTTCCGTTTTTTCCGCCGGAGCAGGCTTAACGCGGCGTTTTACGGTCTTGCGTTTCGCAGGTTCCGCGACGCTTGCGATTTGCGAGAGTAGGGCGCCGAAGGCGTTGTCTTCTTCTTGCGCTTCTTTTTCGTCGGCGGGCTTAGCGCGGCGACGTTTTTTCACGGGCTTCGCGGGCTCTTCGGCAGGGGACGTCGGAGTCGCTTCGGAAACGGACTCGGAAACCGTTTCCGGAGTCGAAGTCGCGACAGATTTCGGAACGGAGACCGGCGTCGGGGTCGCAACGCTGATCACCGGTTCTTTGGACGCCGGAGTCTTGGATTGAGCGCGAACGCTCGTTTTCTCGTTGGTCTGTTCGCGCGACATATATCGCGGAACGGGAATGAAGCCTTGCAGTACGGTTCCGGAAGTTTGTTCGTGTCGAGAACCGCCGAGTCTCTCTTCGAAGAACGCCACGACGGGAACGCCGTCGACGCTTTCGGGTAGGGCCAACGCGGCGATCGCCTTATCGGACAATTTAGCGCCGCCGGATTTTGCGCGCGCGGCGGTCGGCTTTTTCTTTTTTCCGCCGGTCGACTTAGATTTTGTTTTCGGCTCTTCCGACGGAGCGGATTCGAGCGGAGTATTCGCTTTGTCTTCCGAAATTTTCGGCTCGTTTTCCGAGGAAATTTGCTCGGCGATTTCGCTCCAATTATCTCGGGCGTTATTGTTTTTGTCTCGCGCCATCTCTAACTATAATATTCGTTTCTAATGGATCGCGCGTCGCGGTTGGAACGCGACTTACGCGCGGATTTTTCGTTTTATTTTGCATAAGGGACGCGTTTTGAAGCGTCGCGTCATGCGGACGGCGCCGGAGTAGCGCGGATCCGCAAATAGCGTCGAACGTGTGCGCGCGCGGCGCAGGACGCTCGCGCAATTCGCGCAAATCAACGCGCGTATTATACCGCGCGGTTCGTCGACGTCAAGGGAAAAGACTTGCCGCGACGGTCGCGGCGATCAATTCGCGAACGAGTTTTGGCGATTCGCTCGCCTTGATCGCCCGCCTTGATCGCCCGCCTTGATCGGCGGCGTCGTTTGCGACCTTACGTTCAGCCGAATCGTCTTAATCTTCGGCGGAACGGTCGTCGTCGAGTCGGCGTTCGAACCCGAGTTGCGAAACGTTTTCGTCGACGTCCACGGAATCGAATTCCGCAGAACCGCGCGTTTCGTCGTTTTGCGTCGAGTCGTCGAACGCGCTCATTGGCAATTCGAGCGTCCGCGTTACGGAGACGTCGATCGCGTTCCGACTTTCGTCCTTCGCGGACTCGTTCTCGCGGCTCTTTCTTTGACGACGCGCGATAATCGCCGCCCAGACCGGCGCGCCGATCGTAATGGCGAACGCGCCGACGAGCGCCAGCGTCTTCTGATTCAGTAGGAAGAAGCATGAGGTCCAGAGGAAGATCAGAGCGGCGAGCGCGACGCTCTTGCGGCGTTTCTGTCGCGCGCCGACGCTGAGAAGTTGCAACGCCGCCGCCGTCGCCATGAGTATGAAGACGGGGGTCGCGTACGGGGACGAAATAAAGTCGAAGGTTTTCGGGACCGCAATAACGACGACGGACGCGACGTTTGCGTCGGAGGATCCGACGAGTATTCGCGCGGAGGATCCGACTTCCAGCGCCCAGAGGGTTTCCGGCGAGGCGACGAGCGGGCGTTGCGAGACGCGCTCGCCGAGATCCTTGGCGTCTTTCGCGCAGATTTCGTCGAGTTTTTCGCGTAGCGCGGTCGAATCGCCGTAAACGGACGAGAACCATTGCGGGGCCGGAAAGACGGCGTTGACTTTTTCGCCTTCGACGATGGCGCCGCCGTTGACGACGACGATCGATTTCAGTTGTCGATCGTTCAAAGTCGCGTTCGCGTCGAAGAGCGAGAACCTTCCGATCGTGCGCGCGGTTTCGCGCATGAGCGCTAGTCGACGTTGCAGAAACCGCGTTTTATCGGTTTCCGCAGCGCCGACGAGTCGCGCGTCGTCCGCGTCGCGCGCCGCGATAAGCGTCGACGCGTTCTGCTGCGCGATCCGATAGAGAATCGGATTCGCTTCGAGGGTCGGTATCGGATAGCATTCCTTTTCGAGCGGTCGTTTTTCCGACGCGTCGGCGGGGAAGAGTTGAACCGTCCATTTGGCGTCGACCAGATTGAGTTCGAAATCTTCGAAGGCGCAGGTCCAGAGGGCGCGCCGTACGCGCGCGTTTTCGAGTCTGAAGAAGTCGAGCGCGAATCTTTCCGGGCGTCGCCGCGAGAGGCGTTTCGTCGCGCGATTTTCGCGTCTTCCGCTACTTTGGAAGGAGACGACGAGGCGCTTGACGTACGGAGTTTGACCGAGGTCGACGCGCCATCGCGCGAGGGGGGCGTTTTCGTCTTCCGACTCGAGCTTTTGCACGAGTTTTCGCACGCCGTTGACGCGCGCTTCGAGGGTAACGTAATCGCTGGGAGCGACGAGGGTGCAGGAATCTTGATTTGCCCGGATTGAGAAGTTCGCGATACCGTAGATTTCGCGTCGGTCGTTGACGTAGAACTCATGTTCCGCGAGCGAGACTTCGAGCGCGGCGCCCTGCGCTTTCAAGACGGCGGCGGACTTTTCTCCACGCGCGTACGCGGCGAGCGCGCATTCGGCGAGGTCGTTCTGAATTTGATCCGGGGCGACTTCCTCAGGCGCAGGCTGTTCGACGGGGGCGTCCGAGTTCGATTCCGCTTTGGGCGCGCGTCGGCGATCGGCGGAGTCGCGCCTTCCTTTCGAGACGAGGACGCCGACGTCGACGAGATCGGTCGTTTCCCATTCGACGCGCGTTTCGCCGACGAGGGTCGCAAGCATGAGTTTGCGCTCGATTTGGGAGTAGTCTTCGTTGAGGTCGGAAGGTAGGAGTCGGAATTGAGGCGCGCGCGCCGCCGTGGGATCCCCTTTGAAGGTCGCGGAGAAGAAGAGTTCGTACTCGCGGTCGTCGGCGATCGTTCGTTTCGGCTCGAACGCGACGACTTTAACGCCGTTGAAATCGATCGTTTCCGTCGCGACGAAGTCGGAGTTGGCGCCGGTCGGCTCGAGTTCGTAGAGATCGTCCGCTTGAACGAACGCGCGGTCGAGACGTCCTGAGGTCGCTTTGAAGCGGAGTTCGTACGCCGCCTTCCAGACGGGATTGTCCGGGTACGTTTGCGCTTTCGGATAGAGGAAGACGCGTTCGGATCCGACGAGAGTGGGCGCGTTGATTTTCGCGACGAGTGTCGGAACGACGTCGCGGCGCGCGGCCGCGTCGTCTTGCGCGGTTTCGTTTTGCGCGGTTTGATCGTCGTCGTTCGGCGCGTCGTTCGTCGCGAGGCCGGGGGAGTCGTTTGCGGTCGCTTCGTCGTTTGCGACGTCGACGACGAAGGATCCGAAGAGCGCGTTTCCGGACTCTCGCGTCGGCTCGTCGTTTTCCGGTTCGTCGACGATCGTTCGCCACGAGTTCGGCGCGTCGACCCATTCGAGTTCCAGTTCGCGCGAGCAGTATGCGACGACGCGGCGCTCTTTCGTTTCGACGTTGCGCGGGGTCAGCGTTGGAAACGGTTGCGGGACGCCGACGCGTTCTTTCGCGCGTCCGTCGACGACGAGCGCGTAGGCGCCTTTGAGGGGCGGATCGAACGAGATCGTTAGGTCGTTGTCGGAGAGCGCGAATTCCGGGGACGACTCCGTCTGATTCGTTTCGTCGAGGAGCGAGACGGAGTCGACGACGAAGGGGTCGGGGGCGTCGAGCGCGATTTGGAAGACTTCGCCGGTCGCGTTAATTTTAGCGCGCCATTTGAGATCGACGGCGGAGGGACGGAAGGTCGCGATCGTTTTCTCTTCGAGCGTCGGTGCGGAGGTCTTGACTTTAACGAGCGCGTCGGCGTCGATCGGGACGTCGTCGAGGTTGAGCGCGACGAACTCTTTTAAGTCGAGGGTTCCCCAACCGGCGAGAAATTCGGCGTTGAGTTCCGGGGACGCGGCGGGGGCGTCGACGTCCACTTCGGCGCTCGGCGCGAGCGCGAGTATGTTTTTGACGACGCGCGCGTTTTTCGGCGCGATTCGCGGGAGCGGAATTCGCCCGACGCCGGAGAAATTCTTTGCGACGAAATCGACGTTTAGGGTAACGGCGCCGGAGACGGGCTGTTTAAACGCGACTTTCATCGCGCCGTTCTGAGCGGTCGGGGAGTCGACGCTTTCGATTTCCGCCACGTCGCTTTTGCAATATCCGGAGAAAGAGAACGCGGGATCGCATTCGATTTCGAACTCTTGAACGGCGCCGCCGACGATTTGATATTTGAACGCGGCGCGAATATCGGTTTGCGCCGGTCGCGGTCGCATAAGGAAGTACTGTTCGACGTCGACGGCGGTTTTTTGAGCCGGGCGTTTGGAATCCTCTTTGACGATTTTCAAGGAGTCGACGGCGCCGAGTTCCGCGATGAATTTATTGGCTTCGCGGACGGACTTTCCGAGCGCGTTTGGCGCTTTGAGAATCGGCGCGTCGACGGAGACGTCGAGATCGAGTCTCGCGGACGGGACGGGCATAACGCTCAGTTCCAATTCGGAGTTCGTTTCGGTGAAGCTGCGCGGATCGAAGAAGAGTTCGAGCTTGTGCGCGCCGGGCGGGGCTTCGACGATGAAGTAGAGTTCTTTTCTGAGTTCGTCGTACGAGAGCGAGATTGGCGCCGAGTCGAATTTTGCGCCGCCGTTTGCGGCGAGGTCGACGAACGGCAGCGCGATCGTCGCGGAGTCGGAGTCCATAACGATCGAGTAGGTCGCGTGGAGTTCGTAAAGCGTCGTCACGTCGGAGAAGCTGTTGTACGCGACCTTGCCTTGGTACAGAGCGTCGACGACGCGCCAGTTCTTTTCTCTCGGGCGGGACCGTAGCGTTTCGCGAATGATACGGTAGAAATCGGAGTCGATCCAGTAATATTTTCCGACGAATTTTCCGTTTTCGTCGACGGGCGCGAAGACGCGTTTGGGCTCTTGAACGCTCGACGCGTTTTCCGGCGGCGTTTGCGGTTGCGCGAGGTCGTTGGAGAGTGGAAAGAGCTGGTTGAGCGCGCCGAGAGCGTCCGGGGGAGCGAGGGGCGCGGTGGGCGCGGTGGGCGCCGACGAGGCGGACGAGGCGGGCGAGGCGGACGAGGCGGACGCGGCTGAGGCGGTTTCGCGCCGTTCACCGAACGCGCTTCTGACGCGTTCAGGCTCCGGGGTTTTCGTTTCGTCGTTCGGAGTCGCGGCGCCGGCGCGCGCGACGGCGCAGAGGAAGGCCGCGAGAATCGCGAGCGCGAGGAGCGCGGTCGCCGAGATTCGCCCGTCGTTTCGCGACGAGTCGTTGGAGTTGCGGCGCGAGACGTCCGACGGATCGGTCGATTCGTCGCGAGCGTATGAGGGGCGCATGACGGTCAGGTCGGACGCTTCGGCGTCGGCGCCGCGCGCGGAGGATCGCAGGAATTCCACTTCTTCTTCCGGCATTTTATTAAAGTCGACGAATCCGGCGCTCGATTCCGTTCCGTCGTCGAAGACGACGTCGCCGTCGTAGGATTCGTTCGGGTTCTGTTCGCGTGTTTTGACGTTTCGATTGGAGTCGGCGTCCGCTTGCTCCCTTCGTTCGTTGCGTTCGGCGAAGAAGAGCGCGCGCGCCAAGGAAATGACGAATAGGGTCGCGAAGCCGAACAGGGCGCCTTTTCCGACGGCGCGGAGTTCGTATTGCGAAGCGTAAATAATCGCGAGCGCGACGCCGCAGGCTCCGACGAGGAACCGCGAACCGAAGGCGTTGAAACGTTTGGAGAACGCCAGAATTGTAATGAACGTAAAGAGTTCGAGCGCCGTGAGAAGGTAGCGATTCACGACGTAGATTCCTTCGTTCGCGCGCCCGAGCGGCACGGCGACGCGACTCCATCCTCGCGCGGCGTCTTCGTCGCGCAAAACGCTCCACGGGCTCGTCGCTTCGTCTGCGGCGCGCCATTTTTCTGGGGACGCGAACTCGCGAGAGACCCCTGCGAGCGCGTCTTGTCGTAGCGTTCGCGCGTCGTAACGCGATTTTGCGCGCCGCAGTCGAGCGCCGGCGAGGGGAACCGTTTCGAGGTCCGAGCGGCGATTCAGCGCGTCCGTTGTGGTGACGAGCGCGCAGTCCGCGTCGAGAAAGAGAATCGTGAGACCTGCGGCGTCGAGCAGGTTGTTCGCGCGTTCGATCGGATTGGAACCGGCGGGGTCCGCGAGCGGGACGCTCGGCGCGATCCCGACGCGCGCGAGCGCAAAGCGATCGATAAAGAGCAGAGGTCGCGTCGGGACCGGTTCCAGGCGTCCGAACGCGGTAACGCGCGAGTCGACGTCGTTTTCGTCTTCCGCGTCGTCGGGAAGGTTGGGGGCGAAGAGCATTTCGACGAGAGTCGGCGAGCCGAAGACGTCGCCCCAGGTCGGTCGATCGATACGTAGGTCTTCGAGCGCGGATTTTCCGGAATCGACGTTTCGCGCTTCCGTAATCGCCGCTTGGAGATCGAATGAGACGCCGAGTCGATTGGCAAAGCGATTCGCGAGCGTTTTCAGCGCTTCGTCGTACGAGCCGGAGGGCGCGATCTGGTCGACGAACCGCCAGAACCGACTTTTCAGGGAGACCGATTTTTCAGGGACGCCGAGCGGACTTCGCGCGACGTATTGCGGCGGAAATTGCGCGTTCCAGATTCCGGAAACGACGGGACAGTCGCACTCGAGAGGCTGAGGCGATAGTTTCGAGCCGCCGAGAGTTCGTTTGGTCGAATCGCAAATTTCGATTTCAATGAGCGCGAAACGCTGGTTGGGAACGAGCTGCGTTTCAATAACGAAACGTTGTTCGTAGACCTTTTTCTTATCGGATTTAACTTTTGAGGAACCGACTTCGTTCGCGTATTCGGCGTTTTCGTCAAGCCATTCTTCGTCCCAGATCACGTCGGGTTCGACGGGGAAGAGCTTCCAGACGGCTTTTTGGCGATTGACCCAAACGGCGCGCACGAGGTCTCGAGCGCGTTCCATCGCCAAATCGTCGTCGTCGGCGTCGGCGTCGGCAAGTTGCGGGTCGCGCGGGAGCGTAAAAGTGAACTGAACGGAACGACGGCCTCGATTTTCAAGGTAAAAGGAGACGCGACTGCTCGAAGAACCGTCGACTTGATAGTGGGAGTCGTAATTTTCGTACCAGCATAACGCGCTTCCGTCCGAGGAGGTCGGATCGTACTCTTGGAAATAGTTCGCGACGCCGCGACGAATCGGCTTGACGACGATCGAGGGCGTTTGACGGTCGAGCGTCTTTTCGGCGTTCAGATCGGATTCGTCGCGATTATCGTCGAAGATTGCGTTCGGATTGTATCGGAACGCTTTTTTGAGCGCGTCGTAACTGAGGTACTCCGCGACGGGCGGGGTCGTTTCGATCGCGGCGTTTGCGACCGTTTGGAAGGGGCGTCCGGTAACGGCGTCGACGACGAGTTCCGCGGCGTTCGTTGCGGATTCCGGGAAGAAGACGAGGGGCGCGTTGATTTCGCGCGTCGTCTTGACCGCGCCGAAAAGATTGAGTTCGAAGGGGACGCTCCTCGAGATCGTCAATTTAATTTCGTAGGCGTCGAATCCGACGGGCGCGCGCAACGATTCCGCTTCTTCTTGCGAGAGTTTGACGGCGTCGTATCGTTTTTCCGGTTCCGTCGCGGTCGACCACCGCCAACGGAATTCGGCGGAGTCGACGGTCGTCGCGGCGTTTGATCCGGCGACGAAGAAGACGACGCGATCGACGCGCGCGCCGGAGATCGGCGTACATCGCAGTTTCCATGCGGCGTCGAGGTACTCGTCGCCGAGAGCGGCGTATCCGGAGAGATCGACGGAGTAATTTGCGCGGGCGTTTTCAAGGGTCGCGACGGCGTCGACCGTCTGATCGCCGAAATAGAGTCGCGTTCCGCCGATAGCGGTCGGCGCGGCGTCGCGGAGTTGCGCTTCGCCGAAGATGAAATTCGGTTTCGCGCGCGATTCGCGCAACGGTCGGCCGTTTTTCGTCGTGATCCTGACTTGCGTCGACGCTTCCGAGCGCAAAGAGATCGCGTGCGCGCCGAGCAGCGTGTCGGATAGGTTGATTGGGGAGAGGGAGTCGACGGGAATGGAGTCGACGATCGGCGCGACGTAGCGCGCGGAGATCACGGCGCGGGTCGGCTGATTCGGGACCGGGCGCTTACTGAACGCGAGTCGCAGGGTCCGAACGCCGTCGATCGTTTCGACGGTCCAGGCGAGGGCGTCGTTCGTCGGGGTTTGAGCGGCGTCGATATCCCATCCGGGCGCGAGGGGCAGGTCGACGCGTCCGCCGCTTCCCGCCGCGAAATTGAAGAAGAGGGTCGTTTTCGCGACGACGTCGCCGTTGGCGAAGAGACAGTCGGTCGCGCTGTCGAAGAAGGGGGTCGACTCTTGGCGTTCGACGTTGAGGAGCGCGGTTCCGGTCGGATCGAAGAGTTTGAAGGAGAGCGCCGTTTGGTTCTCTTGGCGCGAGCGAGCGACGTCGCGCGTTTGCGCGGCGCGGATCGGCGCGACGTCGACGACGAGGAGCGGCTTAACGACGGCGACGCGTGCGTGCGTTTCGCGCCACGCGAGTCGGTCGGACTCGAGCCGAAGGGTCGGCAGCGGCGCTTTGCCGAGCGTAAAGGGGGCGAACGCCGTGATTTTGAGTTCGCCGAGCGGCTCGCCGTTTTCCCGGGGAGGCACGGCGAGCGTGATTCGTTTCGAGCCGGAGTCTTCTCGACGGATCGCGCCGAGCGCGTTCGCGTAGCGTATTTTTCCCCAGTCGACGGAGAGGATTTCGAGGGAGTCGTCGAAATCGAGCGCGACGACGCCGTCGAGCGGTTCCGAAGACTCAAACTCAAATCTTGACACGAGGTCGATTCCTTCGAGCGCGACGCGGTACGTCGACTCTTGTCGGAACCCGAGTTTTCGTCGCGAATCGATCGCGTTTCTAACGCCGGAGTCGACGATCGCGAGCTCGGCTTCGGAACGTCCGCCCCAGTAGATTTTCCATTTTTTCGTTTTGGGCGCGTCTTGCGATTGCGCGGAATCGTCGTCGTCGTTTTCGTTCTCTTTTGAGTCGTCCTTTTCGAGTAGAACGACGCCGTCGGCGGAGAAGACGATTTCGTCGTCGCGCGTTTCGATTACGAGTTCCGTTTCAAGCGCGGCGGGAAGTTTAAAGAGGAACCGCGCGGCGCCGTACGCGTCGCGTTCCGCGCGTTGCGACCACCGGAATTTGCGCGGTTGCGGCGAAAGGTCGGGCAAGTAGAACTCGCCGTCGGGATACGTCGCCAACTTGCGCGCCGGAGCGGTCTCTTCGTCGGGGCTCCAGAAGAAGAAGGAGAGCGGACGGATCGGGAAAATAGAGATTTCCGGCGCGTTTTTACCCGGGTTTTGCGGAAAGGGCGCGGCGAGCGCTTGGAGTTCGCCGACGCCTTCGATCGCGTCGTTGCGGAACGCGCCTTCCATTTTGAGTTTGGCGACGGAGCCGAGAAAGCGTTCGCCGTCGAGATACTCTTGCATTCGTCGCGATTCTTCGGTCGCGGCGATCCAATCTTGGAACGTTTCAACGGGAATCGGCGCGTATTTTCCTTCTCCCCAGGGCCAACGGTCGATAGCGCTTTCCGGCGCCATCCAGAATCGGAACCCTGGAAAAGAGTCGTTGCGCGCGTCGTCTTGTCCAAACGCGAGCGCGGTCGTCGCGATTAACGCGAGCGCGAGAACGGTCGTCGCGAGGACTCGCGTCGCGCGAGCGTTCGGCGAACCGGTAATCTGTCGTCTTGTCATGGCGTCGGCGCCTTTCTTCGCGTTATGAGACGTAACGAACGCGCAATTCGGTTAAGCGATTTGGTTAAGCGATACGATTGAACAATTCGGCTGAACGAACAATTCACGGTTGAACGAACGGACGGGGCGCGCGGTCTGGCGACCGGTTTTGCGCGCGGGAGCGCGCCGGGTTAGTCGAGCGTCGCGCCTTGTTCGTTTGGACGTTTTTTCTGCTCTGCGGCGGCGATCGTCGCGGAGATCGCGGGACGTTCGGCGCGTTTGCTCATGTATTTCGAGAGCGCGAACGCGAGGAACGTCAGCGCGGCGCCCAACGCCGCCGTTTGCATAAAGAGCAGCGCGAGGGGCGGACGAATCGCGGCGAGTCCGAGCGCCAGCACGACGATGCAGAAGAGCGTGCGACCGCCGCGAAGCGCCGGAAAACGCAGTAGCGAAAGTCCGAGAACGAGCGCGAATCCGGAGCAGAAGAGCACGACGAGCGCGCGATCGGCGACGTAGAAGACGATCGTTTGCGACCGGTCGAAGGGATCGAGCGCGTCGCCGCTCGGCGAGTCGAGCGCGTCGTCGGAGATCAAATCGAGTTCGGCGCCGCCGAAGGAGCTGTAAAGGTACGAGTTCGCTTCTTGCGGGGTCGGTTCGCGCGCCGGGACGCCGACCCAGTCGGCGAGCTCTTCTTGCGTGACGGTGGAGACGCGACGATAGTATCCGAAGAACCCGCGGCGTTGCACGAAGTATTCCGGGGTCCACGTTTTAGGATCGACGACGACGAGTCGATCGCCGTTCATAACGAGTTGCCAATAAGCGCGTCGCACCCAGACGCGGGTCTGGTCGAACGCGGGCAATTGCGCTTCGCAACGACCGCGTTTTCCGACTCCTTGCGGCACGACGTACGACAGATCGAGCGTGAACCGATTGGCGCGCAGTTCCTCGGGAATCGGGATTTGTACGACGCGTCCTTTGAGCGCGAATCCGCGCGAGAGATCGCTTCCGGCGGCGAGCGGCGCGCCGTTGAGCGAGACGGAGACGCGATCGGCGAGCGCTTGATCGGGAAGTTTGACGTTGAGGACTTCCTGCTTGCACGAGACGCGGAACGCGGCGCGGTCGACGCGCATCGAGTTATTGAGCCACGATTGAATCCACGCGCGGTCGACGACGGCGACGTCCGTTTCCGTTTCCTTTTCGATTTTGAATTTCGCTTCGTATTCCGAGGCGACGGACGAGCACGCGACGGTTTCCGTGCGACCGTCGTCGGACGTCGTCTTCTTGTCGATTCTCCAGAAGGACGCCATGCCGCTTTCGTCGTTCGACGCGACGTCGTTCGTCGCGGTCGCGTATCGAGCGGAGACCCCGGTCGGGGTCGTAAAAGTCAACGAATTTCCGACGAGAGCGTCGCCGTCGTCGAGATCGTCGACGTTGCGCGTCGGCTGATAGAGGAAGATCTTGACGTGCGTCGTTTGCCCCGGTTCGATCGGGTAGTCTTTGAGCTCGTACTGGAGAGTGACGACGCAGGAGCCGATTTTCGGGGCGTCGAGGTTGACGCGGTAATACGCGTATTCGTTCGATTTGACGATCTGATCGTCGTCGCTGCGGAACTCTTCGAGGTCGTCGACCGGCTCGCGTTTCGGTACGAGTTCAATGAGTCGCGCTTTGCCGTCGACGAAGCATTTGACGGGACGTTCGCTTTCCTTTGCGGCGTCGACGAGCGCTTTGAAGGAGAAGTATTCGAGCGGTTCGCGTTCGATTTGATATTCGAACGTCTGAACGACCTTCGTTTCCCCTTTTTCGTTGAGAGTCGCGTCCGTTTTCACGACGACGTTGATTTCTTGCCGACGACGTTGGAGATCGAGGGCTAAGACGGGCGCGGCGACTTTGGGCTTATCGTCGTTCGAGGGATCGCGAGTCAGCGCGCGCGTTTGATAATACAGCGGGGTCTGTCGGGCGTCTTTGGGGATTTCGAGATTGAGCGCGAACGCGCGCGCGGACTTTTCCGCGAGACCGACGATTTCGTCTTTCGCGGCGACCGTTTCCACGTCGTTTTCCGAGACGACGACGAGCGCCGCCGGTTCGACGCGGTCCGCGACGGGAATCGGCGTCGGCAATAGAACGCGCGTCGGCGGCGCGTCGACTTCGAGGGGCGCGTCGAGATCGCGAGCGAGCTCCACTTCAAAGACCGCTTCGCCGTCGGTCGGAGTCGCGAGCGGAAAGACCGTCGCGTCGTCCTCTTTGCGCAACGGACGCGTCGGCGCCGACGCGGACTCGTTGATTTCGACGAGGCTCCATCCGTTGAAATTGATCTTTAATTCGCGAATTTTCGAGCCGTAAATCGAGAAGAGAAATCGCGCGCGCAGTCGCAGACCGGCGTCGCCGACGAAGAGTTGGTACTCCGGCTTCACGTTGACGATCGTTTCGCGTTTATAGCTTTCCGCCGCGAGCTTAAAAGGTTGCGAAAAGAAGACGAACGTTTCTTCGCCGTCCTTATCGTCGGGGGTCGCGTCGAGCGCGCTTGACGCGCCGAAGACGGGGGACACGGTAAAGGGGGCGTCTTGCGATTTCACAACGCGCACGCGACCGTGCTGCTTGCGTGCGCCGACGACGCCGAACCCGGTGATTTGGCGTTTTGCGAGCACGCCGTCGTCGAGATCGTTTGTAATAGGAGTTCTCGCCGTGATCGTGAGCGTTGCGAACGAGGTTTTCTGAGCGAGTCTCGTTTCCAAGAACCGATCGTTCGCGGCGCCGGGCGCGTCGGGCTCGGAGACTATGCTGACGCCGACGACTTCGACGGCGACGCCGTTGGCGCCGATCGCGGAGACGGCGTCGGGCGTAACTTCGGCTTCGGGTGGGAGCAGGACGCGAAAGACGTCGAGTTCGCCGCCGAAGACGCGAATCGGCAGCGTTGCGACGTACGTCGTGTCGAGCGCGTTAAGCTCGACGTTGACGACGGCGTCTTCGACCTGGAGCGCGGCGACCGATTCCGCAGAATTTCCCGGTTTTTTCGAGAGGTCCTTTCTCCACGCGAGTTCGACGCTTTCCCCGGAGCGGCCGAGTCCTCGGAGACTCAATTCGGAGGTCGTTTCGTCCATCGTTTTCGGGGCGTCCGCCGCAGCTCCGCGAACGGAGACGATTTCGACGTCGGAGATCGGGGTTCTGAGCGTTAGTTGCGAATGGAGGGACGGCGGGAAGGAGGCGACGAGTCGATATTCGACGCGGTCTTCGTCGGCGCCGGATCCGTCGACGGGCAGGGATTCTTCAACGGCGAAGCAGAGGTTGAGGCGCAGCGCGTACTGGAACGGGCGCAGACTGACGGCGTCCCTTTCGCGGGGGTTCGTCGGGCGACTTGCCGCGTCGTCGTTCGAGTCCGTCGCCTCGGGAGCAGTCTCTGGGGCCGGATCCGAAGTTTCCGCCGCCGCCTCGTCTCGCGCCTCGTCGGGCGTTTCTTCAGGCGTTGCTTCCTGCGACTCTTCTTGCGTTGCGTCCGAGTCTTGTCGAGCTACGGAGGAGGCTTGAGGCGCGTCTTCAGACGAAGGCTCCGGGGAGGTTTCCGGGGAGTCGGCGACGTCTTTGTTTTCGTTTTTTTCGCCTTCTTCGTCCGCTTGTTTTTCGGCGTATTGTGAGTCGACGGGCGCGCGGGTCGGTTTTTCGGCGGATTTTCGCGCGCCGCGTTCGGCGTCGGGGAGGGTGTAGAAGACGGCGGCGTAGTCGCCGGTTTGCGGGTCAATTTCGAGGGCGCACGCGCCGGGGCCTTCGTATGAGAAGAGGGCGTCCTGCGGATTATCGCCGTCGAACGAGACGCCGACGCCTTCGCGGAGTCCGATAGGGGCGCGGACGTATCCTTCGGCGACGTTGACGACGAGCGTAACGGCGATACGCGCGACGCCGTCTTCCATCGCGCCGATCGCGGAGACTTCTTGAATGGAATAGGGAGCGGCGGAGGTCGGTTCGTTTTTGGAATCGACGAAGCGCATGATTTCTTCAAGGGTCCAATTCGGCAGCGGGGCGCGCCACGCGCCGTTTTCGTCGACGAGCCAGAAGGTCGGTCGTTCGTTTGCGCTCGGAGGGTTGGCGTTGTAGGTCGGGTAAGGCGCGTCGGCGAAGGCGGCGCGTCCGACGATAGCGGCGAGAGAGAGAATGAGCGCAACGACTCCGACGACGCGTCGGGTAACGCGCGCGCGCGCCTCCACGTTATGATCGGGGTGAATTCGGGACGTTTTCACGTTGCGCCTCTATTTGACGTCGGCGTCGCTTGTCTAAACGTAGCGACGCGCAGTGGTGGATTTTTTTAAGTAGTTTCTTTATTTTACCTCCTCTTTCCTTTGAGAACAATCAAAAAAGTGCGTTCTATCCTTTTTTTAGGGAAGGACGTCATGATTTGCGAGGTTTTCATAGATAATTCCAGAGAAACGTTTTATTAGAAAGGCGCCGGTTATACCGACAGGCGCATTGCGAGCGGCGCCGCGAATTAAGGCGCGAATCGAGGCGAAAAAAAAGCCGCGATCGATCGGGATCGCGGCTTTTGACGCGTACGAGGCGCTGAGTCGAAAGTTTACCTTCCTTTGAAGAAGTTTTTGAGGAGGTTCGCGGCGGCGTCGCTGGAGCTCGGACCGGCCGGTTTATTGGGTTTCTTTTCTTCGGCGGCTTCCTCTTTCGGCTCTTGCGGCGTGTAAGGCAGGTCGAGGTCGTCGAGGGAGGCTTGCAACGTTTGCGTTTCTTCGGAGACGTCTTCGTCGTCGCCGAGCAGCCAGTCGGCGAGGTCGCCGTCTTCGTCGTCGCCGGCGGACGTTTGGGCGGGCTTAGGCGTCGGGGCGGGTTTCGGCGCGGCGGGTTGCGGAGCCGGTTGAGCCGCCGGTTGCGCCGCAGGTTGCGCCGGGGCGGGCTGAGCCGCAGCGGGTTGCGGAGCTGGTTGCGCCGGGGCCGGTTGCGCCGGTTGAGCTGGCGCGGCGGCGGCCGGTTGCGCGGGAGCCGGGGCGGGAGTCGGAGCGACGGGCTTCGGGGCGGCGGCTACGGAATCGGACGCGACGCTCGCTTGACGCGCCGTGGCGACGTTGATCGAGTTCTGCTCGACGGCGCGCGCGACGACTTCGGAGATCG
>ONGM01000238.1 GCA_900317365.1 uncultured Planctomycetota bacterium | reverse complement strand
AATTCGGCGTTTCGCCGCGTCAACGAAGAAATTTCGGACGCCCCCTTAATCGCGCCCTTTTGACCGTCGTCGAAACGTCGCCGCGCGTGGTTTTGAACGTTCAGACGTCGAAAACGTCGTCTATATCTGTGCGATTGTCCCTTGAAATTTGTAAATGTGTGATAAAATGAATAGTAATTAACAAATAGGTAAACCTTAACAAATTTAACGACGGCGCTGAAAAATAAATTTTCAGATAGGACGGATTGCGTCTTATCTGTTTTTTAAGGCGTTGACGTCGCACGATTGAGAACGTTGACTTGGGGCGTTCGGTCAGGTATACTATCGTACGTGCGGCGGAGTGAGCGTCGCTTGATTGTATACCGGTCGTAAGAACGGGGGCGTATAGAATAAAAAGGACAAAGAGGAGAGAGATGCGCAACGCATATCGATTAGCGTTCGTCGCGTGTCTAGCGTTTGCGGCGACGATGGTCGCGCGCGCGTTTGGCGACGATCAGAACGGAATGTTTCCTTTTAATATTGTGCAAGGGGCGCCGGACAATATCACGAACGTTCAAACGTGGAACGGCGCGGCGAAAGCGGCGGGGTCCGACGGATTTCTGCAAGCGCGTTCCGGCGAGTTTGCGACGAACGCAGGCTCGTTTCGCGCGCTCGGAACGAATATCTGCTTCGGGGCGAATTTCCCCAGTCGCGAGAAGGCGGAACGCCTGGCGGACTCGCTTTCGCGCTTTGGAATCGGCGTCGTGCGACTCCATCACATGGATTCCCGCGATATTTGGGGAAAGAATCTAGCGACGTCGACGACCGAGATCGACCCGGAACAACTCGACAAGCTCGATTATCTCATCGCGCAGTTCCACAAGCGCGGAATCTACGTCAATATTAACCTTCACGTGTCGCGCGCGTTCAAAGAACGCGACGGGTTCGAGAACGCGGACAAGCTCCCGACTCAAAACAAAGGCGTCGACAATTTTGAGCCGCGCATGATCGCGTTGCAGAAGAAGTACGCGAAGGATCTGCTTACGCACGTGAATCCCTATATCGGCAAATCGTACGCCGACGATCCCGGCGTCGCGGTCGTGGAGATCAATAACGAGAACTCGCTCGTCGCAAGCTGGTCTTGGGGGGAACTCGACGAACTGCCGGAGCCTTACGCCGGCGAATTTAAGAAGCTGTGGAACGAATGGCTCGCCAAAAAGTACGGAACGTCGGAGAAACTGCGCGACGCCTGGGAGTGCAAAACGTACCCGCTCGGCGACGAGGTTGTCGCCGACGACGAGTTCGGCGACAATTTCGGACGCGCCGGGAGTCCGTGGCATATTGAGAGGGACGAGAAGACCGACGCCGAGTTTGCCTCGGGGGCCGCTACCGTCGACGGCGATACCGTTGCGACCCTCAACGTCAAAGTGAATCGCATGGGCTCGGTCGCCTGGCGCCCGCAGTTTAATCGCGTCAACCTCGCCGTCGTCAAGGGACGACCCTACCAGATTTCCTTCAAATACCGTTCGGCGAACGACAGTCCGTTCACCGTCGGGCTAATCGAGAATCACGATCCGTGGGGCGTCGTCGCCTTCCGCACGAAGCTCGCCGCGACGAAAGAGTGGCAAACGTTCACGACCGCCTTCCTCGCGACGAAAGACGACCCGCAAGTTCGCCTAACCTTCAACGGTTTTCAGGAAGGAACGCAGTTTGAATTGGCGGAGGTTTCCTATCGCGAAGGCGGGCTCGTCGGGCTCGACGAGTCTCAGCGTTTTGAAGACGGGACCGTGCCGGCGTTGACGCACGCGGCGGCGGGACGTCCGCTCGGCGCGCGCGCCCAGCAGGATTTCGCCGAATTCCTACACGATCTCGAACGCGCCTATTGGGACGATATGTACCGATTCGTGAAGTCCCTCGGCGTGAAGTCCCCCGTGACGGGCACGCAACTTCAGTACGGCTACTGGTACAATCAAGGTCGCCTCGACTACTGCGATATCCACGCGTACTGGAATCACCCGACGTTCCCTAATCGTCCGTGGGACGGCGAAGACTGGTACCTCGGCTCGAACGCGCTCGCAAATAGCCCGACGAACGGAACCCTCGCCTCCCTCGCATCGTTGCGCGTTCTCGGCAAGCCGTTCACGTGCAGCGAATACGATCACCCTTACCCGAACTACTACTGCGCGGAAGGGAACGTCATGCTCGCGGCGGTCGCGGCGTTCCAAGATTGGTCGGCGACCTTCCAATTCGCGTGGTCGCACTCCGACGCGTTTGAACGCGAAACGGTCGGAAACTTCTTCGATATGTGCAGCAATCAGGTGAAGATGGCGCATCTTCCCGCGTGCTACGCCATGTTCGTGCGCGGCGACGTCAAGCGAGGTCCGGGCGAACTCGTGTACGCGCCGAAAATGTCCGAAGAGGACGAGCTACGCATTACGGGCGGCGCCCTCGACGGCTACCATCGCTCGATCGCGAGCGGGCTCAAAATCGACAAGTCCCTCTCCTTGGCGGTCTATTCCGGAATCGAGCTGACGGACCTGCCTGACGCGGAACTCGGCAAGGCGGCGACGGCGCGGCGCGTTGCGAGTTGGAAGGATCTTCCCGAATCGTGCGGTTCGCCGGAGAAGAAGGAGATCGTCAACGAGTTCGGCGAAATTCGCTGGAATTTCCAACAGACGGAGAAAGGGTTCTTTACGGTCGACACGGCGAACACGAAGGTCTTTAGCGGGTTCGTAACGGCGCCGGTCGAGTTCGACGGCGTGAAGCTCGACGTGAAAGAAACGATTCTCGGCTGGGCGACCGTTTCCCTCGTTAAGGGCGTCGGCGCGGAATCGAACGCAGAGAAGGTCGGCAAACTGACGCCGGGTCGTTATCTTCTGACGGCGACGGGGCACATGGCGAATACGGGCGCGGTAATTAAAGAGGTCGCCGATAAGAAGATCACGACGGGTAGTAAGCAAGGCGGCTCGAGCGGTCATGCGCCGGTTCTTTGCGAAGGCATTCCTGCGGAGCTGACGCTTCGCGGACTCGACGCGAACTCGATCGAAGCGTACGCGCTCGACGCGAGCGGGGCGCGCGGGAAGAGACTCGACGTCGCGAATACGCCCGAAGGCGCCTGCCTGTCGATCGGTCCGGAATACCGCGCGCTGTGGTACGAGATCGTCGTGAAGTAGCCGACGCCCCGTCGAGCGCGCTTACACCCCTGGCGAAACGAAGCGAGCCTTGACAATTTTATCGCGCGAAGCGCGCCCCCGTAGGGGGGAAGCCGTCTGGCTTTAGCCTGCGGACCAGCGTTCGGACGCTGGATCCCGTTT
>ONGM01000239.1 GCA_900317365.1 uncultured Planctomycetota bacterium | reverse complement strand
TTGGCTGTTACCGCCGCGTTTTGCCGATGCATGCCGAACGCGCCGGCGGAGCCGCCGGTCCCGGCGACCTTCCGCGACGTCGTCGTATACCATGGAACGCCGCACGGCAATCGGGACGCGATGCGCCGACTCGTGCGTTCGGAACTCTACGTCGATATTACGTCGGTTATCGATAAGAAAAGCGCGGCGCTCAACGCGCATCAGAGTCAAGGCGCGTGGCTCGACGAATCGCAAGGCTACAGCGCGTACGTCGAATCGATGAGAGAGAATTCAAAGCTCGTCGGGACGCTCTCCGGCAAGTATCAGTATGCGGAAGGCTGGCGACGCCACAATCACCTTGGGTTCTCGGAAAAAGAGATCGATCCGCTCGCCGAAGCGCTCGCCGACGTCTCATGGATCGACCCTGCGTATCAGGCATGGCTCGATCAGCGTTGAGCGTCTGAACTTGGCATGCGCCGACGCCTGAAAAACGAGGCGTCGGCGCATGCTTTGTGAACGACGACCTGCGCTTGGCGTCGTTGCGTTTGGCGGCGCCATGACGCAACGTCCGCGCTTCGTCGAACGGCTAGTCGACGCGCTTGTCGTTCGCGCCGATTCGAGGTCGTTTCAAACCCGGCGGGCGATCAGGAGACCTGTGGCGCAGGGGAAGCTGTTCTTTTCGGACGGCGCGGACGTACGAGTTCGAGGATAACCTGAGCGTCGGTTGTTTTTATTCGTAGAAAATGTACAATGGAGGTAGGCGAGCGACGCAAACCTGTTGAAATTTACTCTTCAAAAAGGGAACTTTAAAAATGGCTCAAAAGGATTTATTTCAACGGCTGTTTATGTCGCGTCCCGATATGTTCGCGGACGTTTGCAACGTGTTTTTACCATGGAGCGCCATTAAGGCGGATCAACTGGTCAGCTTGGATCCGAACGTCGTGTTCAAAGGTCATGATCGCAAACTTCGGATCGCGTTGCGAGACACGCTAAAGTGTTGGACTCCGGAGGACGCGACTTTAGCGATTTTGGGAGTTGAAAGTCAAAGCGCGGTCGACTGGAACATGGTTGTTCGCGTTTTGTTTTATGACGCGTTGAGCTTCAGATCACAATTAGAGACCAAAAAAGGTAAACTTAGTCCGGTCGTTACGTTTGTCGTGTATTACGGCGAGAAACCCTGGACCGGTCCCAAGACGCTCAAGGAAAGCATTGAATTCACAGACATAACGAGAAAACTTTTTCTTCCGTTGACCCCTGACGTCAGTCTGAATATTCTTGACTTTCACGCCATTGAGTTTGAAAAGATCGAGAAAATGACGAGCGACTTTCGTTTTGTTGCGACGTTCCTATACAACGCCGCGCATCCCAACGATCTTCACGCCTTGCCTCCGGTTCATGATCCAGAGCTTATACGGGATTTCTTGAAGATTTTTCACGGAAAAAAACGCGGAAGCAGGTATCCTAAAATCAAAATTTCAAACGAAAGACTTGCGCAAGGAGGAATTGGCATGAACGAGTTACTTAACAGTTACGTCGATTATCAGGTACAGGTCGCCGTCGCCGAAGCTACCGACAAAGTTCGAGCCGAGACACGGAACGAGCTCCGGGACGAAGTTCGAGCCGAGGTTCGAGCCGAGGTTCGGGACGAGGTTCGGGACGAGGTTCGAGCCGAGGAGCGGGCCGAGGGGCGTGCTGAGGGGCTTGCCGAGGGTCGTGCCGAGGGTCGTGCCGAGGGGCGTGCCGAGGGGCGAGCCGAGGGGCGTGCCGAGGGGCGAGCCGAGGGGCGAGCCGAGGGGCGAGCCGAGGGGCGAGCCGAGGGGCGTGCCGAGGAGCGGGATGAGATTCAGAAACGGTCGGCGAAGAAACTCGCGCTAAAAGGCTGGACGAACGAAGAAATCGCCGATCATCTGGAAGTTGAGGTAACAAAGGTCGAGACGTGGCTTGCCGAGGACTAACGCGCCGGAATTTAATCGCGCGTTAATCGAAAAGGCGACGTTCGACTATCGTGTAGACGCGCCCAATTGGTACGACTTGTCAAACAAGCGATTTCTTGCCTGCTTGCTTGACAAGCGACGAGTCTGAACGTTGACGCAGGTTAATGGGGATTTGTGATGAACGAGTTGCTTAACAGTTACGTCGATTATCAGGTACAGATCGCCGTCGCAGAAGCTATCGATAGAGTTCGAGCTGAGGTTCGAGCCGAGTTGCGAGCCGAGTTGCGAGCCGAGTTGCGAGCCGAGGAGTGGACCGAGGGGCGAGCCGAGGGGCTTGCCAAGGGTCGTGCCGAGGGGCTTGCCGAGGGTCGAGCCGAGGGTCGTGCCGAGGGTCGTGCCGAGGGTCGTGCCGAGGAGCGTGCCGAGATTCAGAAACGGTTGGCGAAGAAACTCGCGCTAAAAGGCTGGACGAACGAAGAAATCGCCGATCATCTGGAAGTTGAGGTAACAAAGGTTGAGACGTGGCTTGCCGAGGACTAACGCGTCGGAATTTAATCGCGCGTTAATCAACGGCGACGCGCTTCAGTCGTGTAAACGCGCGATCGTTTGGCGATATGTCGCAACGTCCAGGCCTCGCCGACATAGGCTGGCGTAAAGAGAAAACCCGGCGGCAATTACGCGTTCGTATTGCCGTCGGGTTTTCTTATGTACGACGAAAGGCCGGCGTTCGTCGTCAGGCAGGCTTGCGGGTTCTACCGACGTTAGACTCTGAGGAAGATCTTTCGGCGATAGAGGAAGAAGAGGAAGCACCATGAGACGATGAGTCCTGCGACGCAGGTTGCGATATCGACGAAGGCGGTCGATTCGTAGACGACGTTGACGCCGTCGACAACCGCTTCGCGAGACGTCGGAACCCAGCGATTAATTGCGTCTTCAAAGAAGAAGTCGCGCATACTATTGAAGACGATAATTCGTTTCGCGAGGAAAATCGTGATCGAGTTCATACCGACGACGGCAAATGGGAATCCGACGTATTTGAGCGGTAGAATATCGAGCAGGAAGTAGAATAGCCCGAGCGCCAACGCGGAGTATCCGCCGACAATGCATACGAAAGTACTGTTCCAGAGATTCTTATTGACCGGGAAGACGTAATTCCATGCGAGACCGATCGCGAGAAGCGCGACGCCGCCGATAAGGAGTACGGCGAGCTTG
The DNA here is from genome assembly GCA_900317365.1 of uncultured Planctomycetota bacterium. Taxonomy (GTDB): domain Bacteria; phylum Planctomycetota; class Planctomycetia; order Pirellulales; family Thermoguttaceae; genus RUG369. The sequence continues at coordinate 33,084 of ONGM01000239.1, read as the reverse complement.
CGCCATTTAGAGAAGTCGGAGTCGTCGCGACGTAGGAACCCGCCGAAGATCATTCCGAGTAGCGCGGTTACAATCGCCGGGTAGGTCGACGCGAGACCTTCCGGATCGCGGAGCTGACGGAAGAGTTGCGGATTGTATTCAAGGTTGGAGGAGCGCTTGAAATCTTCGCCTTCCCATTTGCTCGGCTGATGGTAGAGTCTTCCGGGCACAAGTTTACGATCGACGTAATTGACGACGCAACCTTCCGGTAGAAGGTTGTGAGCGATCGTTCCGACTTCCGGGTAATCTTCGGCGTCGAAGTCGGGCAGGGGATTGTTGTCGAGCAGTTTGCACGGTTGATGAACGAAGAGCGTCTTTGCTCTTGCGACGAAGGCGTCTTTTGCGAAGGCGTCTTTCGGCGCGACGTCCGGCGCGGGCACAAGCGCGACGGCGAGCCAGTATGTTACGAGAATAAAGGCGCAGACGCCGAGAAGCGTTTTCGTTTTTTTCGCGAGGGGCCAGTAGAGCAACGCGGCGAACATCCATGCGAGTCCGATGTGTTGCAACACGCCCATGAATCGAATCGTCGGAATGTCGAATCGAACTTTATTGGAGTACACGATTCCTAGTACGACGAGAGCGATTCCACGCCACAGAATTTTGAGCAGAATACGCCATGTCGGTCGACCGTTGACGCGCTGTTTGAAGAGCGAGAAGGGAAAAGAGACGCCGGCGAGGAAGAGGAAGAGCGGGAAGATCGTGTCGTGATGGAGAACGCCGTTCCATTCGACGTGCTCCATGTGCTTGGCGATCGTTTCCGGCGAGGGGCCGATCCAGCTGTTTTTGAAAGCGACCGCAGCGCGCACGGCGCCGTCTCCTAAGACTCTGAAGTCGGAGGCGTGAAGGTTGCATATCATCGTGATAAGGGACGCCAGTCCGATGATGCAGAGCATATTAAGGCCGCGCAAGACGTCGAGGGACCACAGTCTTTTCGACGCGCGTCGGCGCAACTCTTCTTGGATTTCTAGCGGGGTCGCTTCGTAATTCTCCGAATCGTAATTTTGCGACATAACAGCCTCGGCGTATGCTTTTTATGGATAATACCGAACCTTTCGCTTGACGCAGTGGGCGAAAGAGTTTTGTCCCATTATAAAAGGTGGAAAAAGTCGCGTCAAGCGTCGTAAGATTGGGCGCGCATAGAAAAAAAAGTCGTTTTCTTACGCGCCGACGCGCTGAAAATCTTTTCACGACTGGCGTCGGAACGCGGTTCGCTGTACAATATCGAAAAAGCGCAAAGCGTCGTCGAACGTCGACGCGCGGCGCCGACTCTTTACAGAAAGGTTTTCGATATGTTGAAACGCAAAGGGCGAATCGTACTCGGCGCGTTGATCGTCGCCGCGTGTTGCGCGTCGGCTGCGGTCGCGCAACGCGCAAACGACCTGACTTTCTCCCATAAAATGCCGAAAGAGACAAATCAGCTTCCGAGTAATCCGACTCGCGAGCAGATGAAGGAAGATTTTACCGATCCGACCGGCAAAGTCCTCACCGGCGCTTATTGGTATTGGCTTTCCGGAAACTCGTCGCGCGAAGGCGTAACGAAAGACCTGATCGCGATGAAGTCCGTCGGAATTGATCGCGCGTTTATCGGCGACATCGGTCAAGACGCCGTGCCGACCGGACCCGTGCGATTCTTCTCCGACGAATGGTGGGAAATCGTTCACCAGGCGTTTAAAACGGGCTCGGAAATTGGCGTGGAAGTCGGTATTTTTAACTCGCCGGGATGGAGCCAATCGGGCGGACCGTGGGTTACGGGCGATATGGCGATGCGCTATCTCGTGAAGAGCGAGACGCTCGTCAAAGGACCCGCCGATCTTGCGATTCGACTCGCGAAGCCGGAGTTCCAAAGCGATTCCCCGGAAGATTATCGCGACGTCAAAGTCCTCGCGTACCCTGCGCCGGCCGGATACGGACAGAAGCTGACCGCGACGACCGACGCCGGATACGAACTGAAAGGGAACGTTCCGTGCTCGATTAAAATCAAGTCGAACGCGCCGTTCCTCGCGCGCGGCGTCGTCGTGGAGTTTAAAGGTCGTCCTCTCACCGCAAACGCGCAACTCTTCGCCAAGGTCGGCGACGATCGCAAAGAGATCGCGAACTTCCACATTAGCCGCTATAATCCCGCGATCAACGTCGGATTCATACCGTACGCGCCCGTTACCGCCGCGTGCGATCCGACCGAATCGAATGAGTTTGAACTCGTCGTTACAAGCGATCGCGACTCGGCGCTTTCCGCCGTTAGCGTAACCGCTACGCCCGTCGTTTCCGACGTCTTCAATAAGACGCTCGCCAAAATGCACGAGACCCCGCACCCGATGTGGACGGAATATCAATGGCCGCAAGCGAGCGAGAATATTCTGACCGAAAGCGTCGGCGCATACGATCCGACCAAGGTCGTCGATCTGACGGATCAATACAAAGACGGCGTTCTCACCTGGAACGTACCCGACGGACTTTGGGTCGTCGAACGCTTCGGCGCCGTTCCGACCGGCGCGAAGAACGCTCCCGCCGTGCCGGAAGCGACCGGACACGAAGTCGACAAGATGAGTCGCGAACACGCCGTCGAACACTTCAACGCGTATATGCTCGACCTCATTAAGCGCTTCCCGGCGGAAGACATGAAGTCCTTTACGACCGTCGTTCAAGACAGTTACGAAATGGGCGGACAGAATTACACCGATAATTTCGCCGAGAAATTCAAGGCCTCTTTCGGGTACGATCCGACCCCGTACGCGCCGGTTTACTACGGCGCCGTCGCGAAGAATCTCGACGTTTCCGATCGCTTCCTGTGGGATCTTCGACGCTTTATCGCCGACGAAGTCTCGTATTCGTACGTCGGCGGACTCCGCGACGCTAGCAACGAGTACGGACGCAACACCTGGCTCGAATGCTACGGACACTGGGGATTCCCCGGAGAGTTCCTGCAATACGGCGGACAATCGAACGAAATCGCCGGCGAATACTGGAGCGAAGGCGACCTCGGCGACATAGAGAACCGCATCGCGTCGTCGTGCGGACACATCTACGGTAAAACGAAGATTTGGGCGGAGTCGAACACGTGCGCCGGCGCGCCGTATAGTCGTAGCCCCGTCAATATGAAGAAACGCACCGACCGATTCTTCGCCGACGGTATCAACAACACCCTCCTTCACCTCTTCGTCGAACAGCCCGACGAACGCGTTCCCGGGTTCAACGCATGGTTCGGAAACGAGTTCAATCGTCACAACTCCTGGTTCACGCAACTTGACCTTTACGTCATGTACCTCAAGCGCGTCAACTATATGTTGCAACAAGGACTGAACGTCGCCGACGTCGCGTACTTCATCGGCGAAGACGCGCCGAAAATGACCGGCGCCGTCGATCCCGCCATTCCGTCCGGTTACCAGTACGACTTCATTAACGCCGAAGTCCTCAAGGAAACGACGAGCGTCGACGCCAACGGACTGCTGACGCTTCCGCACGGCACGCAGTACAAGCTCCTCGTTCTTCCGAAACTCGACTCCATGCGTCCGGAACTTCTCGCGCGCATTAAGTCCCTCGTCGAAGACGGCGCATTCGTTCTCGGTCCGAAACCGTCTCGATCGCCGAGTCTCCAGAATTATCCGGAAGCGGACGCGCAAGTTAAGAAGCTCGCCGACGAACTCTGGGGCGACGTCGACGGCGTCAACGTGAAGACGCGCAAAGTCGGCAAGGGCACGATTGCCTCCGGACTGACCATGCCGGAAGCGCTCGCGCTCGTCAATTGCAAGCCTGACTGCGAATACGACCCGGCGACCAAGCTCGTTTACGGTCGACGCGCCATGGCGAACGGCGACGTCTACTTTATCGCGAACCAAACGGACGACGTGTTGAAAGACGTTTCCGTAACGTTCCGCGTCGCCGGCAAGACCCCGGAACTCTGGGATCCCACGACCGGCGAAACCCGCGAACTCGCCGCATGGTCCGTTACCGACGACGGGCGCACGACGATTCCGCTCAGCTTCGTGCCGCAAGAGAGCTACTTCGTCGTCTTTGAAAAGTCGACCGACTCGAAGGGCGACGCGAACGCGAAGTCGAACGACCTCAACCTCGCTCCTATCGCGACGCTCGACGGCGCGTGGACCGTGTCCTTCAATTCGGGCGAAGTCGCGCGCGGTCCGAAAGACGCCGTGAAATTCGACTCCCTGATCGACTGGTCGACCTCCGATAACGACGCGATCAAATACTACTCCGGCGCCGCGACCTACGCGACGACCTTCAAACTAGAGAAGAAGCCGGAAGGTCGCGCGTACATGACGCTTGGCGACGTTGCGGAAATGGCCAAGGTTAAGATCAACGGCAAATACGTCGGCGGCGTCTGGACCTTCCCGTATCGACTCGACGTTACCGACGCGCTTCAAGAAGGCGAAAACGCCGTCGAAATCGAAGTCGTCAACTGCTGGGTCAACCGTCTAATCGGCGACGCCAAACTTCCGGAAGCGGAACGCAAGACGTGGTGCCCGGTCAACGACTACACGCCGAACTCGCCTCTTAAGAAGTCCGGATTGATCGGCCCCGTCGCGATCTCCGTAGCGAAATAGTCCTCGACGCTTTCTAGCGAGTCGTCGTATGCGGCGCGCAGCCTTTGCGCGCCGCGCCTGCCTCGCGTTCGCCCGCCGATTCGACGCGCTTTGGCGCCTGCGATTCGGCGGGCTTTCTTTTGCTTGAGTCCGCGCCGAGAGGTTGAACGGTCGGAAAACGCCCTTTCTAAATTCTAAGATCTTTAAATAATCATATCTCATGACGGCGAATCGTCGAGAAAACGCGATTTAAATTGAAGTATAAGACGAGAGTTTTGCGTATTATAAAAGATAATAAAGACGATCCGACGACGTAGTTCTCGTATGTAGAAACAAAGGGTTAAGCGCGACGCTCAACGAATCTTCGTCGAGAGATTTTTAAAATGTGTTTCTGCGGAAAATCAAAGACTTACGACGATAGAACGGACGCGATTAGGTAAGTCTGCTTTTTGCCCGATTGACGGTTGATTTTCGGCTCGTATAATACTATGGACGACGCGTTCATGGGACGAAGCGCGGCGCTGGATGATAAAAGAGAGATAGAACCGATGGCGAAAGTTCAGATTTTGATCAATGGGCAGGTTCAAGAGACGGATTTGAACCTAACGCTCCGACTCTATCGTTCGGGGCATTTGGATGGCGACACTCCGGTTCGGTATGAAAATCGCGCAATGACGCTGACGGAACTCGTCGCGCTCGAGGACAGCGCGTCCGTCGACTTTTTGAACGTCGACGCCGGCGACGAGGAAGAAGTCTCTCTAGACGACTTAGGCGAGGAGCCCGTTTTCCAAGCCGCTTCTAACGGATCGACAGCTCCGAAGTCGTCGACTCAGCCAATTGGGCCGCTTCAACTGTCGTGGAGGCGTGTCGTCGCCGCGCTTGCGTTCATTGCGGCCGTTGCGACTATAGCGGTCGTCGCCGTCTTATACGTCGTGAACGGTTCTTTATCGTTAGACGAGGATGATCGAGCGAGCGACACGGCGGGGAGCGTCGCGCCGAGTCCCAACGAGGCGAGTCCCCACGAAGCGACGAGCGCCGCCGACTCGGCGGAGACGGCGTACGCTCCGGAAACGGAGTACGCCGACGCCTCGCGCGACGCTATTAAGACCCTCGGCGCCGCGCGATACGTTTCCGTTGCGGAAAGACTCGACGCAAGCGGCTATTCCGTCGTTCCGTTCGACGAATCGGCGACGACGATTAGCCCGACGTATCTCGGACACGATATTGAGCGCGTGTGGCGGCGCGTCGGAACCGCGCCCTTTACTCGCGTTAATACGGCGTGGGTCGGAGACGACAAAGATCGACTTCTCCAAGTCAAACTCTTTGCGATAAACGCGGGGTTTTACGACGACGAGGATTATGAGCGGCGTCTCGTACAGACCAACGAGGAAAATATATCGAAACTTAAGGACTCGCGACTCTACGGCGGCTTAAAGACGAGTTCGACGCTTGCGTTTTATCTCTCTCCGGAATCGGACGCGCCGCTTCGCGTAACGTCGTTTTTCGACGATGATAAGAAGTTTCTCGTCGTTTCTCTCAAGGCGCAAGACGACGTTTTACCCGTCTCCGAAGCGTTCTCCCAAAAGCGCTCGGGATTTAGTCTCAAAGACGTTGATAATACGCGTTATAACGTTGTTTTTACCGGGGAAGAAATTAAGAGCGCGTTGACGGGAGTCGTCGCCAATGTACCGTACGACGCGTCGAATTCTCCCGCCGGGGCGGTCGCCGCGATTCTGACTTGCCGAATTGAGTTTGCCGACAAAGCGGGCGTTTCGGAACAGGAATTTTTGGAAGTCGGAAAATATACGGCGAATTCCCAACGTCGCGACGCGGAAACGATTTCGCGCGATCTTTTCGTTCGCCCTTACGGAGTGATTTTCTACGACGCGCGATGCGGCGCGATTCTCTGCAAGTTCAAGTTGCAAGACCTGGAGAACGTCGCGGAGAAACAATTTGGCGACGGGTTCGCGACGCCGGGCGCGAGTCAAATCGAGCGCGTTTCAGAATTGACGACGCTCCTTGCGTCCGCGCCGATTTTGGAAATCGCGCCGTACCGCCCGACTGCGGACGACGATAATTTGGCGCCGGAAGACGACGGTCTTATTCAGCCGTCCGCTTTGCCGGTCGCCGCCGCGAGCGACGAATTAGGGGAAACGAGCGAGACGCCAACCGGAAATTACGACGACGCTTTGAAAGCGTTTAAGGAGATGAACGAGTCTATCAAGTCGGGCTTCCGCAACGTTGAAAGCGATCTTGCCGACCTATCGACAGACGCCGTCGGCGATTCCGACGTAGAAGACGACGAGGACGCTAAGGACGCCAAATCGAACGCGGCGGAAGACGCGCTGGCTAAGACGGACGGCGCGATTCGGGTTGGCGACAATATTGTTCTGATCGATCATATTTCCGAAGAAGAGCAGAAGGTTAAGACTTGGGAGGAAACGCTCTCCGAAGCGGTTGACGCGACCGCGAGTTGGGAGAAGAAGGCGCCGACGATTACGGTTCCGGACGACGCCGCGACTCTCGTCGACGCGATTGCGAAAGCGGCGAAAGGGGACGTTATTCTTTTGAAGGGCGGAAATGAGATCGAAGTCGGGTGGAAGAGTCGCTTGACCTCCGAGCGTTCCGGACTCGTTATCGACAAGGCGGTCGCTATTATTGGCGAAGAGGGCGCGACGGTCGTTGTGGAACCGGGCGAGAGTCTTTGGATTACGAGCAAAAACGTCGCGCTGAAAAACGTCGTTTTCAAGACGAACGCAAAGTCTGTCGCGCAGATTTGGCGTCCGATCGTCTCCGTTGTAGAGAAGGGCTCGCTGTCCCTCAAAGAATGCCGATTTATTGGTGTTCGTGAGAACGAGGATTCCGTCGGGGTGAGCGTGAACGGCGACGGGGCGTCGGCAAAACTCTGGAAGTGTTCGTTTGAGGATTTTGGAAATAGTTGTTGTCTTGCGGAGTCGAAAGGCGCGATTGAATCCCAATATAGCGTCTTTGAACGTTGCAAGTACGGGCTCTGCGCGGAAACGGACGCGACGATAACGGCGGAACGCTCGCGATTTGTGGAGTGCTCGGCCGGATGCCGCGCGGAGTCGGGCGCGGGCGGCAGCGTGGAAGAGTGCTTCTTTAAATCGTGCGCCAACCCGGTTGGAACGTCGATGGGTAGCTCCGGTAAAGTTTCGAAATCCGGAATTATAAGAGAAGACTAAACGCCGTGCGACGGGAGGAATTTATGAAATTGCAATTGTTTGCGCAAATCATCGTGCGCCGTCGCGTTCTTTATGCGCTTACGGTTCTGGCTTGTTTGACGTTCACGTCGAGTTCGCCGTGCGCGGAACCCGTTTTTTCGACGAAACCTTGGCGAGGAGCGAAGTCGACGTTGACCCCGGATTATCTCGGCGTCGATCTCGAACTTCTCATGGAATCGCTAACGCCGAAGAAGGTTGCGCCGAAAGATGAATTCGAGAGTACGGACGAGTACGCCGCGCGCGTTAAAGCGTTAAAGGAGTCGTGGAGTTCCGAACCGCTTTACGGCGAGATCAAACGTGGATCGCGCGTCGCCGTCGTCGCGCGAACGTCGGAAACGTTCCAATCGGTTCCAAGTCAAACGTTCAGTTTAAAATCGACTTACGACGCGGACGCAAAACGCGTGAGCGTTCAGATTGATTTTCCTCTTCCGCCGAGCGTATCGCTCGACGGGACGCGTTCCGTTCCGGTTGAGACGCGCGGGGAAACGCACTTTATGTTGGTGTACGAGTCGCCGAAAGGGCGAGAGAACGCCGGTCTGCGCAGGGAGCCTCGCACGATTTACCTGACCGGAGTCGACGCGGAACGCGCTCGCGCTTTAAAAGATCAAATCGGCGCGGCGATCGTTTTTACTCCGAAGTGCGAATCGAACGACGACGCAACCGTTTTTGCGTATTCTGCGTCGAACTTGGATTTTTCGGACGACGACGAATCGGAAGCGACGGTCGAACCGACCGCGACGCCGGAATCGGCCGCGACGACAGATTTGGAGGAAGACTTTGCGAGTATAAGCGCGCGCGACGTCGAATTATGGCTTTACGATCGAACGACGATGGCGCCTCTCGCCGCAATGCCGCTTGATCATGCGATAACAGCGCTAAGCAAGACTCCGCGGTTCAGACTGCCGCGCGGAGGCGGTATGATGGGCGCCGGCGATTACTTTGTCGACGCGCCCCCCTTTGAAATACCGCTTGGGGCGCGCATCGCGGCGGCGGACGACGTCGCGTCGGAAGACGTCGCGTCCGGGGGCGCGTCCGGTTCCGACGCGAATTCACAAGCGGCGCTCAAAGAAAACGAGTCGACTCGCTCCGTCGTCAATACGGACGTGTGGCGTATGTATCGCAACGACACGAAAATCAACGTTCAGAGTTGGGAAACCCGCAAACCGTCGACGACTCTCAGTGAAAGCGACAAACTGAACGCAATTAGCTACGGCTACGGCGTGATGGATTCAAAGGCCGTCGCCGTTCCTGCGGGGACGACGATTTCTGTCGATTTCTTGAATTCAAAGTATTTTATTCCTGCGGACGGCGTCGCGTTTCTTGGGACCGGCGAAAAGGGAGTTAGGTCGACGTTGGAGTTCGGTTCAGGAGACTATATTCTGATACCCAAAGGGCGACGCGCGTATTTCAAAAATATCCGATTTGTTTTTGATAAAATCGCTAGCGATACTGACAATCCTTTTTTTGTTATTTGCGGCGCCGCGACGTTTAAGGACTGCGAATTTGTCGGAATACCGACTAACGAGCGCGAGCTTATTCTGGTGAATCGCGGAACCGTTGAGTTTACGCGTTGCAATTTTCGCGAATTTGGGGATTGCGCGGTCGGCGTACAGCAAGGGCGATTGAACGCGACCTTGTGCGAATTCGACGGCTCGTATGGAAAGAAGAGGTCGCCTTCGTCAAAGACGTCAATTTATGATTATTCGTACCCCTCGTCTTATTCTTCGTCCGTTAGGTCGGCGACGCCGAAAATTAACAAATCGGTTGGGATTTTCTGTTTGGAATCCAAACACGTCGAGATTGACAAAACCTATTTTCACCACTGTTTCGTCGCGGGGGCTTCCGACGCGAAGGGGAAAACTGTGATTCGCGATTCCTTCTTTGCCAATAACTTTTGCGACTTTAAAGGCGCGAACGCCCTCTTGATTCAAAATCAAATGTGGAACCACAAAGAAAAGGACTGGAAACCTCTTCGACTTGATCCGAAACTCTTGAAATAGGCGTTTTGTTGCGACGTTCAGGCGTTTCGTCGTCGTAGAAGTCGCGCGGCGTCGCGACGAGGCGGCGAAATCGTCGGCGCGACAATTCGGCGTTGATTTCAGGCGATTTGCGCGGCGAGAAAAGCGCGGCGCCACTTGCGCGCGACGCTTTCCTCGTCGATAATGATAGGCGAAATGAAGGCGGGCGCGCGCGCGAACCGCCGTTGCGTTCGACGTCGACCCAAGGGGCGGCGAGCGCGTGTAATAATACGAAACGACAAAGAGACGAAACGCTAAAGAGACGACACGCTATGACGCCGGAACTGAACGATCAAACCGAAAATCGCGCGCCGGGCGAGGCGACCCAGGCGGCGCCGTCGCCGCGCGCGCGAAGACGGTCGGCGTTTGCTCCGTTCATTATCGGGGTTCTCGTCGTTCTCGTCGTCATTTTGGGCTACGTCCTCTTTGCGACGCTCTCGCGCTCGGAGCCGACCCCGACGAATCCGCCCGACACGGCGCCGGGCGCCGCCGCGCCTGACCATACCGCGCCCGAACGCGTCGACGCGCGCGTCCCGGAATCGGCGGAGCGTTCCGAAAAATCGGAGTCTACCCGAACGAAGCAAAAACGATCGCCTAAGCCTTCCGCTACCGACGAATCTGACGACGCAGGCGGGCTAGGCGAGGAAGGCGACCCCGACGAGTCCGGCGAGGCAGGCGAGGCGGGCGGGCTAGGCGAGGCGGCGAGCGACCCGCTCTTTTGGGAGGTCTTTCGGAACGAGGAGTCGGCGACGCAGTTCGATCCGTCCCTACTTACCGTCGATCGTCTCGATCAGCTCCACGAGACGCTGACCCGCTGGCGCGAGCGCCTCGATCTTCTCGACGCGAACTCGGCGGAGAGTCTCGGCGACTACCTTTCGCAGGCGAGCGTCGAGTTGGGTTCGGACGAGTTTGCGAACGCGATACAGTCGGAACGCGCGCGCCGCGCGTGGGAAGAGGTTCTCGCGCTGATTCGGACGTTGCAGGACGAACTCGCGGAGCGCGGCGCTCTTCGTCTCGACTCGTCCGGATACCTCGCGGAGCCGTTCGATCGCGACACGACGCAGATTCCGCCGGGATTCCGAGGGCATAGCGTGGAGCAGGTCGTCGCCGCGCTCCAGGCGTCGGCGGCGTTTAACGTCGCGCGGAAGTCGGGTGAAAGCGATCGCGCGTACGACGAGCGCCTCGACGAAATACGGCGCGAGGCGGCGGATCGCACCCTCTTCGGAACGGTTAAGTACGGCTCGACCCTCGCGTTCGTGCTCGCCGGGTCCGACCGCAGGCTAGGCTTCGGGTTCGATCTCGTCGAGTCGCATTTTTTCGTCGGCAAAAAGCAGTGCGAATTGAGAAAGCTCGATTTTGCCTACGATTTCGACATGTATAGCGCCGAATTTTATCAAGCGCATCGCGACGAGATCAAGCCGATACGTTTTTTGCCGGAGTCCGTCGATCCGGCGACTCGACCGTTCATGCTGAAGTACGTCGCGTCCTTTCCGAGCGTCGCGAAAGGCGAGCTTAAATTGTACGGACTCGCGATGGAAGTCGATCAGGTGAAACGGAGTCGTCGGAATAAGGCGACGTACGAACGGCGCGCGCTTCGCAATCGCGCTCCGCTCAGCTGGTGGGTGACGAACCTTCCGCCGGAGAAGGGTAAGGAGCTTGAGCGTTACGGCCGCGTTCTGTGTCTCTGCCGACTGACGCCGGAGAGCGTGAACGAGACGTACGCGACGACGAAGACCTTTGAGACGCGCGTCGTCGGTCAGAACGCGTACCGTTACAATCAGACGGATTACGCGCTCCGAGTTTGCGACGTGGAGTTCTGGGCGTATAGCGCGCTGAGCGGCGAGATTTTCGCGAAATATTCCGCGAAAGAGGCCGACGAAGGCAAGCGGAAGGTCTACTTAGGCGCGGAGGTCGCGGAGAAGGACGCGGACGAGAGCGAGTCGGAACCGGAACCGACGTGGGAGACGATTCGTGCGGATTACGCGCCGGACGAGAGTCTCGCGCTCGTGGCGCCGAGCGTCGTCGCGAACGGCAAGAAGAGCTTTGCGGACGCGCTCGAGAAGTCGAGCGAAGGCGCGGTGATCCGGCTTGAATCTGGCGCGACGATCGACGCGGGCAAAGACGCGCTAATCGACAAATCGCTCGTTGTGGTCGGCGCGTCGTCCGAGAGCGACGAGGCGGGAACGATCGTCGTCGGGTTCAGTTCGCCGATCGTCGTTACGTCGAAGGTCGTGTTTAAGAACGCGCGTTTCGAGCGCGAGAAGTCGAGCGCGACGATTGGGACGTCGGAGCCAATCTTCAAGATCGCGCCGGGGGGCGAGGCGACGTTCCTCGATTGCGAGTTCGACGGTCGCGACGGCGCGGATTCGGTCGCGGTCGTCGCGACCGGTTCCGGCTCTAGAGCGACGTTTCGCGGCTGCAAGGCGGAGCGCTTTACGACGACCGCGTTCGAGGCGACGAGCGGCGGGCGAATCGACGTGGAATTTTGCGAGTTTTCGTCGAACGACGGGGCGGCGATCGCGACGTTCGACGGCGGGTTCGCGACGGTTAAGAGTTCGTACTTTACGCGCAATCGCACGTCTTTTGCGGCTTCCGGCGGCGGTGGCGGCGAGGTCGGCGGGTCGCTCTTTGAAAAGAATATTTTGAATTTTAGACTTTCGCCGGGGAGCAAGGACGCGTGTCGAATAGGCGACGACAACACGGTGAAGCGTTAGTTGGTAAGTTATGGCGAGATATGCGATCGAGATGAACGGCGCGCGACGCGTCGTTCCGTTGAATTTTGTTGTGGAACTTGTCCGACGCGGCGATTTGGATTTGCAGACGCGCGCGTGGCGAGACGGTAGCGAGACGACGGTAGCGGCGATATGCTCCGATTACGAGCGCGCGGCGGCGGCGCGGACCGCTGCGGCGACGCAATCGCCGGGCGGGACGGCGAGTCCGGGCGGTTCGCCGAGCGCGGCGCCGAGCGCGACGCCGACCTTTCCGCGCGTGAACGCGCAGTCGCGCGCGTCGACGTACGCGACGGAGTACGACGTTCCGCAGCCGAACGCGTCGTACGAAGAAGCGGATCGTTCGACGAACGCGGCCGTGAAATTCGTCGTCATGTTTGCGATCCTTTCGTTTCTTCTCGGCGCGATCGTGTACTACGCGCTGAAATTGAATCGCGAAGGGACGCCGACGGAATCTCCGGACGCGCCGCCGGCCGCGAGCGAAGAGACCGCTCAACCGACGGAAACGACGCCGCCGGCGTCGGGGTCCGATTCGGAATGGGACGGCGATCTCGACGATCCGCAGGACGTCATCGACGATCTCCGAAGTCGTCGCGAACCGACGGAGGCGTCTCCCGCCGCCGCCGACTCTACGAGCGCCGACGGTAACGCCTCCGAAAGCGAGGCGTCGAACGAACCGGACGCGACCGTCGTTTCAGGAACGGGAGAATAACGTCGAACGCGCGCTTTGCGCTCCGGCGGAATTTATTGAGAGAAAAGAGTATTTAACGTTAATTGACGGCGTCAGACAGAAAGGACGCGTGAAATGAAGGACGACTACCGAAAGATCTCATGGCGTCGCAGCGACTTTGAACGTCGATTTGGCTTCGAAGGCGGTCGCTACACGAAGGTGGGAGCGCTCAGCTCGGGTATATTCGGAGTTGTGGCGACGGTCGCGTTTTACGGCGCGTTGTCCGTCGCGCCGGCGAGTCATTTCAAGGAGATGTTCACCGATCGCGGGTGGACGAACTACGCGGTCGTCTTTCTCGGTTTCTGGACGTTCTTTATTCTTCTGATCAAAACGTTTAAAATACGACTGCAGCGGCAGCCGCTCGGACTTTCGATCCTTCCGAAAGACGACAATTTCACGCTGACGGTCGAGACGGTCGACGAAGTGGCGAATATCATCGCGCGGAACGCGGAGTCGCCGAAGGATTTCCTTGTTTATCGGCGCATTGTGCTGACGCTTGCGAACCTTCGGAATTTCGGTCAGGTGGCGGACGTCGACGCGATCTTTCGTTCGCAGGCGGAGCAGGACGAAAACGTATCGGAGACGACGTATTCGCTGATTACTGGATTCCTTTGGGCGATCCCGATTTTAGGATTTATCGGGACGGTTCTCGGGCTTTCCGCCGCGATTGGAAATTTTGCCGGCGTACTTACGGCGTCGAGCGACATAGCGGAGCTGACGCCGGCGTTGAAGGACGTTACGGCGGGACTTGCGACGGCGTTTGAAACGACGCTCGTCGCGCTCGCGGTCGCGCTTGCGTTGCAGCTTTTCAATACGTTCGTCCACAAATCGGAAGAGGAGCTTCTCGACGCGTGCGCCGATTTTTGCACGGCGAATATCGTAACGAAACTTCGAGTTAAGAAGACGCGCGAGAAAGTTCGCGCGAGCCGCGCGGCGACCGCGCAGGGCGATCGCGCCGCCGCCGATTCAGAGGAGGAACTCGACGAGGAATCGGAGGACGCGGATGAGTCGTAAACGTTCCGGATCGCCGATATCGCTCTTTTCCTTCCAGGACGCGATAACGTCGGTTTGCGGGGTCGTCGTGCTGGTAACGCTTCTTCTCGCGCTCGACTTGGCGCGCCGCGCGCAAACGGAGGCGGCGACGCAGACGGCGTCGCGGGAGCGCGTTGAAGAGACGCGCAAGGAAATCGAGACGTTGCGCAACAATCTCGCCGAAGTCCAGGCGTCCGCCGATCTTAGCGCGGAGGTCGACGCGGCGGGAATCGGCATGTCCCTTCAAGAGGCGCGTCAGGAGCTTAATGCGGCGCGTCGCCGACTCGACGAGGCGCAGAAAGAACGCGACGCGCTCGACGAAGATCTCGAGCGCCTGACCGCCGAGCTTGCCGAGGCGCGTCAAGACGCCAAGGAGACCGAAGCGATTCTCGAACGCGCGCAAGAGGCTAGAAAGACGGCGGCCCAGACCGTTGCGAAGAAGGTCGATCTCCAGAAAAAGAGCGTCTATTCGTACCCGGATCCCGTCGAAGAGCAGCCTTGGTTCGTCGATATTTCCGGCGAACGAATTATCGCGTACTCTCAGGCGGAGCCGCAGGGTCGTCGCTTTGAGACCGCGTTTTCCTTTGCGAATTTTGCGCGAACGCGTCCGAGAAACAAGGAGTATTTTGTTCTCGTTGCGCGTCCGAGCGGCGCGAAAGCCGCGTCCGATATTCAAATGGAACTTGACGACGATCATTATCGTTACGGCGTCGATTTGATCGGCGAGCGTCGCGAACTCGTTTTCATTCGTTCTGGAGAATCGGAGACGAACGATGAGCCGTAAACGACACAGTCAGGACAGTTTGGAGCTTTTCCTTGACACGATCTGCAATATGTTCGGCGGTTTCGTCTTCATTATGCTTTTCGTCGTCGTATCGTTGCGCTCGACGAGCGAGAAGGCGATCGAAGAGACGATCAAGGAGGAGCGCGCGACAGTCGCAGAACTTGAGACTATGGAGATTGACCTCGAGAATCTTCGCACGCAGTGGGCGCAGGTTTCCGAGTTAATCGAGGATTCGAAGGATTTCCTTTCGAGCTTGACGTCTCCGGACGTCGTTGACGCGCGAACGGAAACGCTCGACGTACTCGACGAATTGCGAGAAACGTCGGAGGAGCTTGCGGAAAAGACGCGTCAGGCGGCGCAAATGCAACGCGAAAAGACGGAGCTTGACGTTGCGCGCGCGGAAGCGGAACGCGAGCTGCAGAACGCGGAAAAAGCGGTTCGGGACGCGAAAGCGGACGCGGAGACGGTCGAGCGCGCCGTCGCGCAGAACTCGGCGCCGCCCCAGATGCGCGAACGCGGCGGATTCAAGTCCGACCTTGGGGTCGTCTTAAAATATGGTAAACTGTACGTGTGGCAAGTCGATCCGGAAACGCGAGAGTGCAATTCGGAGGACTTCTTCATCGTTGAAGAGAACGAGTATAGCGCGCGTGTGGAACCGCGAGTCGATCGCGGCGTCGATCTTTCCTCGCCGGGAGTCGTTAAGCGTTTGGAAAAAACGTTCGCGCCGTATCCTGCGAATCGGTGCGTCGTATCGCTCGTCGTGTCGAGCGACTCGTACTCGGAATTCGCCGTCGTGCGAGACTTTTTAAAGGATCGACTTTACCAAATTCGTATTTTTATCGGAGAACCCGGCGTCAAAGTGTTCGATCGCGGCGGAAGCGATACGAAATCGCAGTGACGAAACGTACGCAATGACGAAACGTATGACGAAATCGTACGTCGAAATCGAACTCCAAAATCGCAAGAGCGTTTTACGCCGCGCGAAGGAGACGGAGCCATGCCTTGGAAAGACTTTTTTTCGTGGAAGAACCGACGCTTTCGCGCGACCGCGCTCGCGTTGTTGCTCGTCGCCGTCGCGTTGAGTCTCGGCGCGTGGGGCGGGTGGCGCAAAAACGGCAAGCTCATGACGGAGCCGCCGAAGAGCGAAGAGTCGGCGCCGCAAGAGTCGCAACGCAAGCCGACCGCGCGAGAAGAGCGCGCGGCTAAGGCGGAAAAGGCGCGCGAAGAAAAAGCCGCCGAGAAGGCGAAGAAGGCGGCGGAAAAAGAGGCGAAGAAGAACGCCGCGAAGAAGCCCGCGAGCGCCGCAAATCCGCCCGCCCCGACTCCTCCCCCGACCGACGCCAAGCCGAAAGACCCGACCCCGAAGCCGCCGACCCCGCCCGCGCCCCCTGCGCCGAAAAAGAAATCGCTTTTCGATTGGTTTAAGTCGTCGAAATCGTCGTACGAAGAGGTTCAGGACGCGCTTCAGCAGGCGGAGAAGGATCTTTCGAAGAAGAAATACGTCGACGCCATGCAACTCGCCGCGAAAGCCGTTTCGAAGATTCGCGAGCAGGAACTCGATAAATTCGGATCGGAAGACGCGACGGCGGAGCAGTTCCGGGAGGCGATTAAGCGAGCGGAGTCGGTCGCCGCGCAGGCCGGAAAGAACGTCGAAAAGAAAAAAGTTCCTTACTATAAAGCGACTTACGTTGAATTGTAAGTCAAATAGCAAGTCGAATTGCAAATTGGCGCGCAGACGCTAGGAGATTCCCTTTACCGATGGCGACCTCAAATTCCAAATCGCGACGAAAACTGATTAAGTCGGTCGTGTGCCCGCATTGCTGGAACGAATTTGCGCCCGAAGACGCGCTCTGGATTTCCGAAGCGCCGGCGCTGCTCGGAGACTATAAATTAGGCGAAACGGAACGCGTGCGATTCCTGCCGACGGAATACGACGCGCGCGGCGCCGCCGTCGACGCGAAAGGCTACTCCTGCAAAGATCTCGCTTGTCCGCGTTGTCATCTGAAGTTGCCGGCGTGCGCTCTCGATTCGCCGGCGTTGTTCATGTCGATCGTCGGCGCCCCGGCGAGCGGAAAGTCGTATTACCTCGCCTCCTCGACCTTCATGCTGCGCAGTTCGCTCGCCTCAAAGTTCCGACTGAATTTCCTCGACGGCGACCCGGAAATGAACGCGAAACTCTCTTCCTACGAGACGATGCAGTTCGTCGCCAATAGTTCCGAACTCGTGAAAATCGAGAAGACGCAAGAGTTCGGCGGCGACCTCTACAATACGGTTCTCATTGGCGATCAGAGCGTAACGTTTCCCCAGCCGTTCGTCTTTCTTGCGGCGCCGGGAGCCGGGCATCCGAACGAAGGCAAAGAGGACGTCGCGTCGCGGATGATTTGCCTTTACGACAACGCAGGCGAAAGTTACCTGCCTACGAAAGGAGCCGACCTCGCGTCGAACCCGGTTACGCGGCACCTAGCGCAGTGCAAATGCCTCTTCTTTCTCTACGATCCGACGCAAGACCCGCGCTTCCGCAAAGCGTGCCGCGAAGTTTCCAAGGATCCGCAAGTCTACGACGACAGCGGAATGCGCGTCTCGACCTTGCGACAAGACTCCGTCTTTGCCGAGACCGCGAAACGCGTTCGCGCGCACAACAATATTCCGAGTTATCAGAAATTCGACAGACCCCTCGTCGTGATCGTTTCAAAAGCGGACGTCTGGCGGCGGCTCGTGCCGAGTCTCGATTTGAACGTCGAGCCGGTCGCGCCCTTTAAGTATCGCGATTTCAACGTATGCGCGCTACGAAACGACGTTGTGCGTCACGCGAGTCAATTGACCCGCAATATGCTCATGAAATACGCGCCGGAATTTATTAGTTCCGTCGAGAGTTTCGCGAGCGACGTCGTCTATATTCCCGTGAGCGCAACGGGCGTGTCCCCGGTCGTCGATCAGAACGACGCCGAGAAATCCGGAGGCTTCCGCGCTTCGGAGATTCGTCCGATTTGGATCGACGTCCCGATGATTTACGCGATTTCGCGTTTGACAAAAGGTTTGATCGTTACCGTCGACAAGGACGGCAAAGCGTAACCCATATCCGCGCAAAATTTTCGCTTGCGATTCAGAGTGAAGATTGAGATCAGTAAGGGAATTGAGATCAGTTAGAGGATTGAGATGGCTTTTGAACTGATTTACACGTCGACGCCGCGCGGTCTCGTTCCGGGGTCGTACGGATTTTGCGTCGTCGCGCGATCGCGCGCGATGAGCGAGCGCGTCGCCGTCGTTTTGAAGGAGCTTTCCGGGTACCGTCGAATCGCAGGCGCGACCCCCGTCGCGTATTCGCACTTCGTCTTCGACGACGGCGGACGCGGCGTGCGCGCGATTGCTCGAATCGCCGACGCCGGACTCGATTACTCCAATCGAACGAATCAGATCGCCCACTTCATAACCCTCGACGGAAACGATCTCGTTCCGTGCGGTCCTGCGGAACTCTGCGCCGCCAACCCGCCTCTCTTTCAGCGACGGTGGGACGCTCCCCCGCAATGGTTCGAAGCGCCGACCCCCGTGCATAACCGCGTCGAGCCGCGATTTCAGTCGAGCGAATGGCAGAATCTTCTCGGCGATCTCGGTTGGGCCGGCGCGCTCGCCTCGACCGTGAAGACCGGGCAGTCCGTCGCCATCGTCGCGCGACCGGAACAGAATGTCCTGAGGCTCTTTCAGGAATCGATCTACCTGCTCGATCCGAGCCAGAGGTGGAAGGCGACCTTTTCGACCTATTACACGAAGACGCCGGGGAACGTTCTCATTCAGTGGAAGACGGTCTTTGCGGGAACGCCGGAAGAAGCCGCGTTTCGCGCGACCCCGAATTGTCTGCTGATCGACCTTGCGAACCCGTCGCGAGTCGGGGCGCCGGAACGTTTTCACGGGTCGCCGGAGTGCGCTCGCCTAGTCGAACGAGCGCGCCGCGAACTTCTGCGCGCGCCGGAGCCTGTCGCCTCGCCGGGCGCGATTCCGAACCTCGCGACCGCCGGCGCCGCGAACGCGTACGACGTTGGTTCGACTCCGATCTACGGTCAATCGTCGTCGCCTGGTCAGCCTGATTTTCGCGGTCTCAATCCTCAAGATCAAGGCGTCTACGCCGTGAGGCAGCCTGTCCCGTCGCAGGGCGCGCCTTCCGTGCCGAGAAAAGGAGGTAAGAAGGTTCTGAATTACGGACGTCCCGCGCCTGGAACCCAGGGGCCGTCGATTACGCCTCGCCGCGAAAAGAAAGATAGCACCAAGACGTGGATCGTGTTTCTTGTCGGCATGATCGTAACGTTGACGCTCGCCCTTGCGATCGTTCTCGCGGTTAAGAGCGACGTCTCCGATCTTGTGAAGTGGACAAAGAATTGGTTCGCGCATCCTCAGGAAATCACCGAGAACGCGGCGCCGGACGCCGGGAATAAGTCCGCCGCCGAAACCGTGAAGAACGCTACGAACGCGGCGCCTGCCTCGCCTCGCCAGCCTGAACAGCCTGCACAGCCTGATGAAGGGAAGAAGGCGGATTCGGGCGCTGAGGGGCAGTCTGCCGCTGATGTTGCTGCGAGCGAGGCGAATGCAACGGATACGACGGATAACCATCCTGAAGGGGAGAGTGTGGAGTCTAACGCGGATGAGGAGGCGAGCGATACAGGTGGCGATATATCCGGGTCGGTTAGCCTTTCTGGTGATGATCAAACTTCTGACTCTTCTGAAGAAGCGGCGCTTAACGCGATTCGCGTCGCCTTTGAAAAGATAAAAAAGAATAAATCGATCGATAAAGTTGAGAATATCTTGAAGAGGCGCTCTGAAGATAATCAACAACGTTCGTCAGGCGTTGTTGCTAACCAACAAAATAATGATACTTATTCCATTCCTGTTTTTGAAGGCGTTGAGAATGTTCTCCCTATGTTTATAACGAACGAGAACGTTAAGTATCGGTTTAAGATTAGCCTTAAATGGGAAGGTATTTCATTTGAAAGATTTGGAAAAGAGTGGAAAGAAGTAGGTGATAAAAATAATGAGCGTTATATTGACGTTGGCGAATGGTTGAAAAACGCTAACGCTAACAATGAATTATCTTCTAAGATCTTCTATGGTAAATATAAAATCAATAATGATAAACGTAACATCAATAATGGTGTAAAATTCGAAGAGATTGACTTCTTCTCGCGGTTGAACTATGTGCGAAATAAATTATTAGCTTTTGAAATAAGGAAGAATGAGATTGATTCTTGGAATAACGTTCAAGTTAATTTGATCGTTGAAAAAAACGGTAAGACCGAGTTTGAAACTGGATATGTCCGATTATTAACTCCAGACAGAAATTATTTTCAAGGTGACGATAAACTGTTTGGATTCAAAACCAACAATGATAACGATCAAGGAAAGAAACAGATTATTTGCCTAACAAAAAACAATCAATTGGCGAATAGAGATAAATTGGCTAAGAAAAAAGCGTTGGTATTTGATTTGGAATTTAAATTTGATGAAAAGAAATATGTTTTAAATAAACACATAGATTCCGTAAATAATAAAAATGTTGTAGTCTTCGAACTTGTGTTGAAAGATGATGATAATAAGCCGTCTGGTGTGTTAGAAGATAAAACGTATGCAATACTTACGACACACGCTAGTGAAGCTAGAATAGACAAAGTTTTTCTTGTTTCGGTTCAAGAGAATGAACTTGAAAATTTGTTGAAAAACAGTTCGAAGGATATGAAAGGTATTCTCGACGACGTTGATAAAAAGATGCAAAAAAAAGAATGCGAAGTAACATGTTATACTTATGGAGATAGAGAACTTGAATTGAGTGGAAGTGGCGACGGTAAATTCATCATGTGGAATGAGGAAGATCTTGAACTGTTGTGCGAGCCTGAACCCTTAAAAGGGAAAGGGAGCAAAGGGATCGAACACTATCGCTTCCCTGATCAGCAGTCGTCCGTGTCTCTTCAGTCTAATTAAACATTTAACGAAATTTGAGCAACGGAACCGTTAAAGCGAACAAAGAAAATTCTAACCGCCGCGAAATAGAACTTGCGAGACGCGTAAGCCATGACAAACACGGAAATCGTAGAGAAGATCAAAAGAGTCTTGGAAGACCCCGAAGGGGTAGCGAACGACGAATTGGAGGAGCTTGCGAGCGTTTTTGCGCGTCGCTTGCATAGCGTTGACGAAGGGCTTGGTCGCGCGCGGTCGGCGTTGCAGAGCGGGCAGCTTTGCGAGGCGGATCGGCAGTTGCGTGACGAACAGCTCATCGAAGCGTCCGAGATTCTCATGTTCGATCAGTTCGAAGATTGGCAGAGCGCGTGCCGTATTCTCGGACTCGAGACGCCGGTCGCGATCTCGAAAGGCGCCGGCGCCGATCTGCTCGAATTCAGCTACCGCTTTGAGCCGGTCCGCGAGACGTTCGCGAAATATCGGTTGCTCGAACTCGAAGGGGGTAGTCCGCGCTCGCGTCTTGAACTTCTCTACGAGATTAAGGCGGCGCTTCCGAAGTACGTCGATTTCTTCAGTCGGTCTTTGATTCGACTCGAAGGCGAGTTCGACAAAGGCGTCGCGTCGAAGCTCAAGCTCACGGAACCGGACGGTGTTCCGCAACGCGATCTTCTGCGTTGGCGCGCGTGTCTGACGCGACCGGAGCGCGAGACGCCGAGCGACTCCGGGCTCGTGCGCAAGATCGACGCGCGTCTCGAACTGTTCCAATCGAACGAGGCGCTCAAAAAGCTCGACTCGCTCGTTCAACGTTGGGAGTCTGCGACGACCGACGCGGAACGATTCGCGTGCAACGCGGAGTATTACAACGGCGAAGAGGAGTTCATTAAAGCGCTGACGATGGCGCCGAAGTCGACGCTCGATCGACTCAATCGTCTCGTGGCGACCGCGCAAAGCGCCGAACGCACGCTCAACGCCGACCGAACGTATCAGGCGAAATTGAAGCGGTTGCAAAGCTACGTCGCGCGGTCGGAAAACGTCGACGAACTCGAGAGCGTCTACCAAGAAGCGGAACTCGCCGCGCAAGCGGCCAACGCGCAGATTCCGCATTCCGTCCAGGAGGATTACGAGACTCGCGTCGAGTCGATTCTTGCGCGCAAACGGCGCAAGAGGACGTCGATTATCGCGCTCACGCTCGCGCTCGTCGTCTTTTTCGCGTTTTTAATCGTATCGATTACGACGCGCGGACGAATGGAAAAGCGCGCGCAAGCGTCCGCCGCCGAGATTACGCGGCGTCTCGACGAGTTCAAAGCCGTTCGCGAGAACTCGGAGAATTACCCGTCCCTTGCGGCGGCGAAAGAGATCGTCGAACGCAACGCTACGGAGAGTCCCGAATACATGGAGGTCGAGGATTATAAAATCGCGGTCGAACAATACGAGATCGCGGCGCGCACGGAAGCGAAACGCCAGAAGGAATTCGAGAACGCGCTCGCCGTTGTCGAACGCGAGCACGAGGACGGTCGCGCCGTGCCGAATCTTGTCGCCAATCTGAAACGACAGGTGTTGACCGACGAAGAGCGCCAACAATTTAACGCGGCGTATAAAGAGGACGCCGACCTTTCGAAGACGAAATCGCAGAGTCGGATCGACGCGTACAAAGCCGAATTGGAAACGCTCGTCGCCGATTATCGAGCGCTCGAGAGTTCGGAAACGACGACGAACGCGGAACGACTCGCGGAGATTCGTCGTATACGCGATCGCGTGCACAGTCTTGCCGGGAACGAGAAGTTCGGCGTTTCGAAGGAGCTCGTCGACCGACGGGAGACGTTGCAGAAGGCGGTCGAAGGCTTTGAAAGGCGCGCGCAGACCGACGCGTCGACCGCCGAGATGGGGCGCGAGCTACTAGAAACGGTCGGAAACGCGGAGGCGTACGTCGGGGCGCTCAACGAGTTGAAGAAGAAACTGAAAAACGACGATCGACTTCTCGCCGCGATCGAGTCGGCGAATCAGGACGTCGCAAACGTTCGCCGCGCCGCGTCGTGGAACGCGCTGATTGGCAAATTCCCGACCGCGTTGGAATGGTGCGCCGATCCGACCGCGTTCAAAGAGCTCGACGCGTCCTTAACGAAAGATCGCGCCGCGCTCTCCTTCGCGCCGGATTACGAGAGCGCGAAGACGATCGTCGCCAAGACGCGTTCGTTCGTCGAAGGCGGCGGGTTTGAGAACGCGCGCAAGCCGTTGCTGAGGGATCTCCGGGAATTTGAACGTCCGCTGTGGGTCTTGTTCGACGACGAGCGGCATAATTACTATTACGTAACCTCCGATCCGGCGGAAACGAATGAATTGAAGTATATTCCGCACGCCGGGGGCGTCTTGCAGAATTTCAACGTCGACGAATTTCGCGGTGAGCTCGAGTCGCATAAAGCGCCGCAAAATGAATTTGCGCAAATCGTTTCCTCGAACCTCTCTTCCAACCCGACGCCGGACAGTTGGTTCGAAGCGGTTTCCGCGATCTTGCGCACGCTCGACGCGGAGTCGGAAGAAACGCTCGATCCGGCGTTGAAATACCGACTTCTCGGACTCGCGGCGGAGAGCGTCGCGCGATTTCCGGAGTTGGACGAGCTTGCGAAATGGTTCGAAGATTCGAAGAAGCTCGAGGACGCGAACCCGAACGCGAACGTGTACACGCCGGGAGCGCAACTTCAATCGGCGCGGGTCGGCGCTCTCGCGGCGTTGCGTCGCGCTCCGAATCTCAGCGAGCTTGACGCGCGCGCGAAAGAATTCTGGCGCACGCTCAAGGCGCCGTTGGGAACGTCCTACGACTGGATCGGATACCTCGACTTCAACGACG
Organism: uncultured Planctomycetota bacterium; assembly: GCA_900317365.1. Taxonomy (GTDB): domain Bacteria; phylum Planctomycetota; class Planctomycetia; order Pirellulales; family Thermoguttaceae; genus RUG369. Next base: position 9,190 of record ONGM01000239.1, on the reverse strand, counting down.
GCGAGCCGGTCGTTCGCGCGAAAGCGTCCCTTGATAATTACGGCGATTTGTGGGTTGCGATCGGAACGACAGGCGTTGCGACGCGTTGCGGCGAGGTTCGCGACGGGCGCGCGACGATTACCGACGAGAAGGATCTTTCGGTCGCGAATCGTTGGACGCCGATTTACGCGAGCCGCGCGGCGCAAGAGTAACGTAGACGCAAGAGTAACGTAGACGCAAGAGCAACGTAGGAGATCGGTTATGGACGAACGAGGAATAGACGCGGCGACGCGCGCGGTCGACGACGCGTTGTCGCAAGCGACGGGACTTCCGGCGGACGCCGAGCGCGTTTTAACGCCGTACTCCGGAAACGACGACGAGTTTTATCGCGTTCGTCGCGCGGGCAATACGCTCGACGCGGCGTGTCTTGCGGCGACTTTTCCGGCGATCGCGGCGCTCCTAATCGGCGCGACCGGGCTAGGCGTTACGTTCCTCGGAGTCGGTAACGGCGAACTCTTGGGATATTCGCAGATCGCCGCGCGCGCGCTCGCCGCGTTGGCGTTCGTTGCGAGCGTCGCGGTCGTATGGCTCTATTGGCGCGCGTTGCCGGAGGAATTTCGCGTACGACGAAGTCCGGCGCTCGTCGCGATCTTACTGCTCGTTCCGTGCGTGAACGCGATCGCGTTTTTTCCCGCGATTTGCGGCGGTTCGCGACGCGGACTCGCGGCGCTCGAAAAGCTCGAACGGAATCGCTTGGGATTTCAGTCCCCGGAGTCGTTCGCATACGCGGCTTGGGCGACGTGGTTCGTCGCGTTTGCGGCGACGTTGAGCGTTTTTCTCGTTCCGGACGTTCGCAAGGTCGTGGAGTGGGGCGACGTCTGGCGCGCGATCGTCGGCGTTCGTCCGTATTTCGTGGGGACGACGGCGTTAATTGGCGTCGCGGTCGTCAATCTGATCGCGTACGCGCTCGTCGTGGTCGGCGCCGGGTTCTACGCGGCGGCGATCGGAAGAATGAAAGAGATCGCCGCGCGTATTCTCGAGTTGCGGTTGGAAGAGAGCGCCGATTCACTCGCGACGGAAGAGTCCCGCGCCAAGGATCGCGCAGAACTTGAACGGATTATGAATTTGCCGACGTCGCGATAGTTGAGCGACGCTTCGGATATAACGACGCTTTGAATATGTTGCGATATTGATTTTCTAAACGATCTCGCGTTTCGGTAGGTTGCCATATGAAAAAGTATTATATTGACGTGAACGGTCGCGCGTTCGGGCCTTTTACGCTCGACGTTCTCCAAGGCATGATCGAGAAAGGTCGCATAACGCCGGAATCTCGCGTTTCCGTCAATCGCATCGACTGGATTTCCGCCGGCGATATTCCGGATTTATTCGCGCCGGAACAGACGTCGAACGGGCTGGAGTTGGCGCCGTCGGAGTTGCGCGACGAGCGCGTCTGGATGATCAATCAAGACGGTTCGACGGAATACGGGCCGTATACCGGCGCGGAGATCGTCGCGGCGTTGAAAGACGGAAGAATCACGTCGAACTTCTACGTTCGGCGCGTGAATGAGAACGCTCTTCGCCTGATTTCCGACGAGCCGACGTTTGCGCGCGCTTGCGGACCGGCGGAGAGTCCGGCGGGATCCGGCGTCGCCGGAGGCGCAGGGGGCGCGCGCGAATGGTATTACAGTCTCGACGGCGTGACGGCGCAAGGACCGTATACGGTCGACGAACTTTTGAATCTCGTTAAGCAAGGAACTGCGACGATCGACGCGATCGTGTGGCGCGGCGGCGACGACAACTCTCGCCCGATGCGCTCCGATCCGACGCTGGGACCGCTTGCTCGGGCGCTTTATACTCGCGGCGCGTCGCCGTCGTCGCCGTCGAGCGTCTCGTCGTTCTCCGGTCAAGGCGTCGGGGGTGCGAGTTCGAGCGGGGTCGCGCAACCGAGGGGGTCGCTTTCCGACTTTTACGGGCGTCTTTCCCGACGTCTTTCTCGCTCGTTCGCGGCGATTTGGATTAGCGCGTCCGCGCTCCTCGTCTTGGCGTTGGTTCTCGGACTCGCGGCGGGTCTTCCGGGCGTCGGACTTGGACTCGTGATTTTTGCGATTCTTGCGTCGATCATCAGCTTTTTCTTCTTTGTTCACGCGCTTTGGAGCGGTTTGCCGCGCGAATACGCGCGATCGTCGCCGGGACTTGCCGTCGGAATCTTTTTTATTCCGCTTGTCGGTTATTACTGGGCGTTTCACATAACGTTGCGCGCCGTTCGATCGCTCAACGAATTGCTGACGCAGTACGCGTCGGTCGGCGCGCGCATGGGAGAGTATCCGCGCTACGCGAAAACATGGCACGCCGTTCTCTTCTCATGCGGTTACTTCTTACTGAACCTCGTCGCGAGCGCTTTGGGACGGATGGCGGAAGCTGCGGCGGAAGAGTCGGGAGTTCCCGCGTTTGCGTTTGTTCAGGCGTTTGTGATAACGGTGGTCGTACTCGTTCCGACGTGTCTCTTTTTGGCGCCGATTAAGAGTGCGGCGAAGCAGTTCTTTTTGTGGAGCGCGTCGAACGCCGCCGATTACGAGCGCGCGTCGGAACGCCCGGTAACGCTTGACGACGTGCTTCGCGGCTGACGTTTCGCGGCGGCGCTTGCGTCTTGTCTCATTTCCCGTTGCGGTGTATAATACGAGAACGGGCGAGCGTCGACTTCGCGCCGTTGGCTGTCGCGCGGCGCGCGACGTTACGATTACGGAGACGTCTGATAATATGGCGGAACAACAAGTAACACGATTGTCCTTCGAACGACCGATCGCGGAGATGGAAGCGCGTCTCGACGCGTTGCGCAAAGACGCCGACCAGCCGGAGATTCGCGACGAGATTCAGCGACTCAAACTCGGACTTGCGGAATTGACGCGGAAAGTCTACGCCAATTTGAGCGCGTGGCAGATCGTTGAAGTCGCGCGTCATCAGTCGCGTCCGCAGACGGTCGATTATATCGACCTTGTGTTCGACGAGTTCGTCGAGCTTCACGGCGATAAGACGTTCGGGGACGATCCCACGATCAAAACCGGTTGGGCGAAGTTAGACGAATACAAGGTCATGGTCGTCGGGCACGAGAAGGGGCGCGATCTCGCCGAGCGGCAGCTGTGTCATTTCGGGTGCGCGCATCCGGAAGGTTATCGTAAGGCGATCGCGAAAATGAAGCTTGCGGCGAAGTTCGGCACGCCGATCGTCTGCTTTATAGACACGCCGGGCGCGTATCCGGGAATCGAGTCTGAAGAGCGCGGCGTGGCGCAGGCGATCGCGGAGTCGATGTTTGAAATGTCGACGTTGCGCACGCCGATTATTTGCGTCGTGATCGGCGAAGGCGGCAGCGGCGGCGCGATCGGAATTGGGGTCGGCGACCGAATCGCCATGCTGGAATTCTCTTATTACAGCGTGATTAGTCCGGAAGGTTGCGCCGGTATTCTTTGGAAGAGCGAGAAGTACAAGGACAAGGCGGCCGAAGCGTTGAAATTCACGTCGAAAGACCTGCTGCGCTTTGGCGTGATCGACGATATTATCGAAGAGCCGCTCGGGGGCGCGCACCGCGATCGCCGACTCATGGCGCTCAATATCAAGAAATATCTTCGCGCGCAGTTGCGAGAACTCGTCAAACGTCCGGTCGACGAGCTTGTTGAAGAGCGATATCGTCGTTTTCGTTCCTTCGGCGTTTTTGAAAACGACGCGGCGACGCAAGCGGCGACCGAGGCGTCGGCGTCCGAGTCGTAGTTTGACGTCGCGGTTTTGACGTTCTAAGTTTGACGAAACGCGTTTGCGGAGCGAGTTTATGCTAACGAGATTGAAAACGTTTTCGCTACTTGGCGCGACCGCGCGTCCGGTCGACGTCGAAGTGTCTCTGACTCCTTACGTAAACGTAGCGAATATGGAGTCCGGTTCCGCGCCGGAGAGTAAGACGCTGATCGTCGGACTTGCGGAGACGGTCGTTCGCGAAAGCGCGTTCCGGGTTCGACTGGCGCTGGAGCAGTCGGGCTTTCATCTTCCGCCGGCGTATATCGTCGTTAATCTTGCGCCGGCGGATCTTCCGAAGCAGGCGGCGTCCTTTGATCTTTCGATATCGTTGGGTCAGATCGCGGCGGCGGGATTGGAGTCGTTTCCGCATCTTTCGGAGTACGCGATCGTCGGCGAACTTGCGCTCGACGGTCGAACGCGTCCGTGTCGCGGCGTTTTGGCGTCGGCGAGGGCGGCGAAAGCGAGCGGTCTTCGCGGGGTCGTGGTTCCAAAGGAGAACGCGCGGGAAGCGGCGCTCGTGGACGGGATCGAAGCGATCGCGGTGAGTTCGTTGAGCGAAGCGGTCGCGTTTTTTAGCGGCAAGTTGACGATCGCGCCGACGCCGGGACTCGACGGCGGCGAATTTGAAACGCTTTCGACGTACGACGTCGATTTCGACGAGGTGCGCGGTCAAGAGTCGGCGAAGCGCGCGCTGACGATCGCCGCCGCCGGTGGACACAACGTCCTCATGTTCGGATCGCCCGGCGCCGGTAAGACGATGCTCGCAAAGCGACTCCCGACGATTCTGCCCCCGATGACGCTCGAAGAAGCGCTCGAAACGACGGAGATTTATAGCGCGGTCGGCAAACTCGGGGATCGCCCGCTGATCGCGACGCGTCCGTTCCGCGAACCGCACCATTCGGTTAGCGAGCCGGGTCTGGTCGGCGGCGGCGCGCGTCCGACTCCCGGCGAGCTGAGTTTGGCGCACAACGGCGTTCTCTTTCTCGACGAATTGCCGGAGTTTAATCGTAAGACGTTGGAGGCGCTACGCCAGCCGCTCGAGTCTGGACGCGCGGTCATAACGCGTTCCAATCAGACGGAAGTCTTTCCGGCGAAGATTATTTTAGTCGCCGCGATGAACCCGTGTCCGTGCGGCTTTCGAACCGATCCGAAACGCAAATGCCGTTGCACGCCGCAGCAGATCGAACGATATATGTCGCGCATTAGCGGTCCGCTCCTCGATCGTATCGACGTGCATATCGAAACGGCGCCGGTCTCTTATCAGGACATGACGTCGACGACGCGCGGCGCGTCGAGCGCCGAGTTGCGCGATCAGGTCAAATTCGCGCGCGAAATTCAGGCGCGACGATACGTCGACGAACCGATCCGGTGCAACGGCGAAATGCGACGACGACATTTGGAACGCTGGGCGACCCTCGATTCGCTCGCGTCGCAAACTCTGGAATCGGCGATGGATAAATTCAGTCTTTCCGCCCGCGCGCACGATAAAATTCTGCGCGTCGCAAGGACGATCGCCGATCTCGACGGAAAAGATCAGATCGATCAGACGGCGCTCTTTGAAGCCTTGTCCTATCGCGCCCTCGATCGAAAACTTTGGAAATAATCGCGCGACTCAACGACGCCTCTCGCGTCCCGATCGTCTCGCCGACTCGAGAACGTATGAACGAAGATCAACCGCGTTTTTTCGATCCGGAAACACCCGTTTGGGAAACCTCTCGCTCCGATCGCTCCGTCGACGTCGCAACCGTCGCATTTGTCGACGGACCCGACGGCGCCTTCGATTATATTATTCCCCCACAACTGCGCGAATCTCTTCTTCCCGGCGCCCGCGTTCTCGCGCCGCTCGGCGTTAAAAATCGCCCCGTCGTCGCCTATTGCGTCGGAATCGAAACCCGACGCGAGTCCGACGCCTACGTCGAAGCCCCGGTCGCGCGAAAAGCGTCCGCAACGACGAAGCCCGCCTCAAAGCCTGCCTCAAAGCCTGCGGCGCCCTCGACCCCGTCCCTCTTCGACGCGACGCCCCCTGCGACCGACCCCGCCGCCGCCTCCAAGCCCGCCTCCAAGCCAGACGCCGCGCAGACCTCGCCTAACGAGGCGCAAGAACGCGCCCCGGAAACGAAACGCGTTCGCCTCAAAGAGCTCGCCGGTATCGTCGATAAGACGCCTCTTCTTTCGCCTAAAGCGCTCGAACTCGGGCGCTGGCTCGCGAAACGGTATCTTTGCCCGCTCGGAATTACGCTCGACGGCATGCTGCCGGCGGGGGTGCGCGACGCCGTCGGGTCGCGCTGGACCTCCGTGTGCGTTCTCGCGCCAGACGCCGAAGCGCGCCTGAAACGCCTCGACGCCAAGACCGGCAAGCCCGCGTTCGACGCCCTCTCCTCAAAACAACAGCTCGTGCTCAACGAATTGCGACGCGCGGAAGAGCCGCCGACTCCGCTCGAACTCGCGAAATACGCCAAATGCTCGACCGCGCCTGTCTTAGCGCTCAAAGCGCGCGGGCTAATCGTTATGAAGAAGACCAAACGGTCGAGCAAGTTCTACGAAGACGCGCTCGCGTCTCGAAAGTCGGACCCGCGCGCCGTTCCGCTCGAACTCAATTCCGATCAGCGTCAAGCGCTCGACGCCATTCTCGACGCGATTCGCAACGAACGCAACGACGTCTTTCTTCTGCACGGCGTTACCGGGAGCGGAAAGACCGAAGTCTATATCGACGCGATTGAAGAGGTCGTTTCTTACGGCAAGCAGGCGATCGTGCTCGTGCCGGAAATTAGCCTGACGCCTCAAACCGTTCAACGATTCTGCTCGCGATTTCACGACGTCGCGATCCTGCACAGTCGCCTGACCGAACTCGAACGCAAGGCCGAATGGGAGAAGATCGCGACCGGGCGCGCGAAAGTCGTCGTCGGAGCGCGCAGCGCGATCTTTGCGCCGTGCCCGCGACTCGGACTCATCGTGATCGACGAAGAGCACGAGACCTCGTTCAAACAGGACGTCGCGCCGCGATACCACGCTCGCGTCGTCGCTAAATATCGCTCGGAACACGAGCGCGCGCCGCTCATTCTCGGGTCGGCGACGCCGTCTCTCGAAAGTTGGCGCGCGGCGCAACTCGGCGCGTATAAGCTCCTCAAACTTCCGCGCCGCGCGCGCGACGCCGTGCAACCGCCGATCTACGCCGTCGATATGCGGCAAAGCGTCGCCGCCGGATTTACGCGCGGCGCCCTCTGCCAGCGCCTATGCCGCGATATTGAAGACGCGCTCGACGCCGATCCGACGAATCAGGTCGTGCTGCTGCTGAATCGACGCGGGTATTCCACCCATATTCAGTGCCCGTCGTGCGGCGAGACGCTCAAATGCCCCGACTGCGACGTCGCGCTCACGCACCACATTAACCTGCAAATCGCGCTCTGCCATTATTGCGATTATCAAATACCCGCGCCGAAGACGTGCCCGTATTGCGGTTTCGCCGGGATTAAATACGGCGGGTTCGGCACGCAACGTTTGGAACAAGAGCTGTGCGCTCACTTTCCGAACGCGCCGATTCTCCGCATGGATTCCGACACGACGCAGGCGAAGGACGCGCACGAACGCGGTTTTAACGCGTTCCGAAACGGCGAATATCGCATTCTGCTCGGCACGCAAATGATCGCCAAAGGCCTCGACTTCCCCAACGTCGTGCTCGTTGGAATCGTCAACGCCGACGTCGCGCTCCATTTGCCCGACTACCGCGCCTCCGAACGCGTTTTCGATCTCGTGCTGCAAGCCGCCGGACGCGCAGGACGCGGAGAGAAAGAAGGAAAAGTCGTCGTTCAGACCTATTACCCGGATCATCCGGCGATCGTCGCGGCGATTAACGGCGACTACGAAGGCTTCGCCGCGAACGAACTCGCCACGCGCCGCGCGATGGGGTACCCCCCGTACATGACGGCGTTGCGATTCCTCGCGCGCGGACCGAACGAGAACGAGACGGCGGAGTTTGCGCGAACGCTTGCGGACGCGATGAGGCGCGCGATTTACGACGTCAACCTTGCGCGCGGATACGATCTCAAGAACCCGCCGCGAGTTTCCGACGCGGAAGACGCCGTCGTTCGGGACGCGCAAGGTCGCAACGCGGCGTCTCTGCGCGCGCCGCGACGACCGCGCCCGCCGCTTCTGTCGCGCGTGCTCGGACCCGCGCCCGCCCCATTTGCCAAACTGCGCGGCGCCTACCGATTTCACCTTCAAGCGCTCGGAACGCCTGGCGATTTGCTGCGCGAAGCCGCCGAAATGGTTCTCGGCGCGAACTTAAAGAAACCGCGCGACGTTCAATGGATCGTCGACGTCGATCCGATCGACTCACTTTAAGCGACTCGCCTTAATCGTCTTTTGGGAATAGGGTCGTCGCGCCCGTCGACGAACGGTAATACTCGAACGTGAACCTGCGAACGCAACGTCGCGCAAAGGAGAATGAATAGAATGTCGGCGATGATACGCCCGATCGCGCTTATGTGCGCGTTTGTCGTTGGATGGTTTTTCCCGCAAGGTGCGACGTACTCATGGACGATACCGTGGTTTGTGCGCTTTATGCTCTTTATGACGTTCCTCGGCTTGAACGTTCATAAAATGAAGTTGCGCCGCAGTCATTTCGTCATTCTCATTTTAAATATAGGTATCGGGGTCGGGTGTTGCGAAGCGCTGAAACTTTGCGGCGAACGTTTCACGACGTTGGCGGCTGCTGCGTTCTTTACGGGATTGGCGCCGACGGCGACGGCGGCGCCGGCGATCGCGTCCTTTTTGAAGCGCGAGGTTGAGTACGTCGTAACGGGTCTGCTGCTGACGACGCTCGGGGTGAGCGTCGCGCTTCCGACGTTTTTACCGTGGGCGTTGCGCGATCCGAGCGCGACGGCGTCGTTCTGGACGGCGTTTTCCCAGGTTGCGCAGAGCGTCTGCGGCGCGATCGTGGCGCCGATAATCGTCGCGAGGGCGCTTCGCTGGATTTACCCGAATAGCGCGACGTGGACGAAACGCTTCAAGAGCGCGACGTTTTACGCGTGGGTCTTAATGGTAACGGTGATTTCATGCCGCGCGTCGGCGTTTATTCACGACGAGTCGAACGGCGTGAATCCGACGATACTTTGGGAGATCGCGGCGTTGTCGTTGGCGATTTGCGTTTTGAATTTCGGGCTTGGGTTCCTTGTCGGCGAGCGCGGTTTGCGGCAGGAATCGAGTCAAACGCTCGGGCAAAAGAACACCGGGGCGATGATTTATTTCGCAAGTCTTTACGCGAATCCGCTCGCGGCGCTCGGACCGACGATTTACGTCTTTTGGCATAATACGTGGAACGCGATCCAGTTGCAGTGGCTCGCCGTTAAGGAGCGGCGCGAGTCGAAAGCGCGCGACGCCGGTTCCGACGTCAATTCCGGAGAAGATCAGAACGATCAGAACGATCAGA
>ONGM01000240.1 GCA_900317365.1 uncultured Planctomycetota bacterium | reverse complement strand
CCCGCGCGGTTTTCAAATCGTCGCTCCCGTTGGTCGCTTACCGGGTTGCAAACAAGGCGAAGCAAAGCGAGCCTTGAAAAATTTATCGCGCGAAGCGCGCCCCCGTAGGGGGGAAGCCGTCTGGCTTTAGCCTGCGGACCAACGTTCGGACGTTGGATCCCGGACGTTGGGTGTTAGGAACCCGACGCCATATCTTCATGCGTTATGAGATTCTCCTTCGGTCTTGGTATTCCGCGAACGGCTTTTAATAAGTCGTCGTAGGAACTAACCCATTCGTATTGAACGCTTTGCCGATCTTCGTCGAGGTTCTTCACAAGCTCGTCGAAATGTTTTTTTGCGCAGCGTATCTTGGCTTTTTCGACGTCGCGCAATTGGCAGGATTCCGTGCATCCTTTCGTTTCCGCGACGAAATAGATATGCTTAACGTCGGAGTCGTTTTCGTTGAACGCGATCGCCCAGTCGGGATTGTAGTTTCCGTAAGGGGTCGGAATATAAAACCCGCCGGGGAGCTTGGCGTAAACGACGACGTTAGCCGCGGCTTCAAGTTCCTGAGCAAAATTTTTTTCGACTTTGGAATCGCAAAGAACGTGATCGTACACGTGCTTTTTGAGTCGCTTGTCGTCGGGATTGGCTTTAAGGGACGGCGCCGTAAAGAGGCTGGCGTCGTACTCTTCGCCCATTCTCTTATAGCCAATATGCTCAACGATCGCGGTTACCTTGGCGTCGTTAATACATTGCGACGCCTTCTTAATGAACTCTTCCGGATTATACTGGAAATACTCGAGCAGTTCCCCGTTCATCCCGAGAAGGATTTTCACGATTTCGCGACGCGTCAGATCGGTTTCTTCGGCAAGTTTTCCGACGAGATCGTACTTAATTCCGCCTTTCCCCGGATTCCGAACGGTTACGGCGCGGGTTTCCGTTAGCGTGAACGCTTCCCCGGCGCCTAGCTTCTCCTTTGAATCGATTGTCTCCATGACGCCTGTCCGAATCTGAACGTACGCAGGCGTGATTTTCAGGCCGGAGTTGAGATTGGTGATCGCGCGTTTTATGACCTCTTCGGAGTCGAAGGACGCCAAATAATACGTCTTTGCGTTAATTCTCTTCCATAACTCCTGAAATTCCTTACGCTTCATTTGTTCTTCATTGACCTTAACCTCAACGCTCGGCGCTTTATCGTTGTCGATCTTCGGCGCGGTAAAGACGGAGTTCAGGATTTCGCGCACGCAAGGGACGAACTCTTTTTCTACCGACGCGCATTGGAACGTCCCGGCGCTCACGGCGGCGTAATAGTCGTCCGTCAGTGTCCTCTCATTTTTCTCCACATACCCGTTGGCTATCAAGTCCTGGACAATATTTTCGGCGAGAATCTTATCGATCGTTTTGAGAACGGTCGGATCCTTATCGGAGCGCAGAACTTGATTTTCAAAGAGCGCGGAGGTAACTTCTCTTGGTCGATAGAAGACGGCTTCGGCGATTTCCGACTGCAAAGCGGCGACGTAATTTTCGTAGCTTTCGCTTGCGATTACGGTGAGGAGGTTGACGGCGTGGACGTCGTCTTTGAGGACGGAGGCGTCGAGGCGTTTCCCAGACTGATCGACGCAGAGGCGCATACCGCGTCCGACTTCTTGGCGTTTGCGGGTCTCGCTTGCGCTTTGCTTCAAGGTGCAGATTTGAAAGACGTTCGGGTTGTCCCATCCTTCTCGCAGGGCGGAGTGTGAGAAGATAAAGCGCACGGGGGAGCGGCGCGGGTCAAGATCGAGGAGGCGCTCTTTGTCCTTCATAATGAGGTCGTAGGCGCCGACGTCGTCGGAGCCGCCGTCTTCGCCGCGCTTTCCTTTGGAATCGATCATTCTCCCGGTCTTTTTATCGATGGAGAAGTATCCGGCGTGCGTCTTGGCGACGTCGATCGAGGCGAGGTAGGCTTGATAGGCGCCGTCGTATTCCGCCGTCGTCCATTGAATATTCTCGACGACGTCGCGATATTCCTCCTCGAAAATATCCGCGTAGATTCCGTTTTGAGCCGCGCCGTTTTCGTAGACGCGGTATTTTGCGACCTCGTCGATAAAGAAGAGGGAAAGGACCTTAACCCCTTCGCGTTTGCCAGGTTCCGCGCGAAAGAGCTTGCGTTCCTTTTCGATATGCGACATAATCGTTTCTCGAATTTGGATGCGGCGCAACTGCGCCTCGTTCGTTTTCCCGACGACCTCGCCGGCGCGAATACGAACGCCGTTCCGAAAGGAGACGACGCCTTCGCGACCGTCGATCGATTCGACGACGTACCCGTTCTTATACGCTTCAAACTCGTCGGAGTAGGCGTAGAGGTCGTCCCCTTTCCGGAGAATTTTGCGACGCGGTTTTTTGGCGTTTTTGGCGTAGAACTCAAAGGTCGCGGTCGGGGCGTCCTCGGATAGGTTAATTCTTTCGAGGTAGAGGTAGGCGCCGTTCGGGGCGACGTTCGACTCGGAGATCCCTTTAACGGCGATCTTCTTAACGAGTTTCTGATCGTAGGCGTCCTTGGCGTCGAGACGATAGACGAGGTCGTACTCTTCCTTCGGGGTGGCGGAGTAGCGCAACGTCATGAGGGGGGTGAAGCACCCGAGCATTTCGCGGGTCTTTTCCCCTTCGACGGACTGCGGCTCGTCGATAATGAGAATCGGGTTCGTCGCGGCGATGAGGTCGATCGGGCGGCGGCTTCCGAAATCGTCGAGTTTTTCGTAAATTCGGAGGGAGACGCCGCGCGCCTTTTCCTTCGTATTGAACGCCTGCGAGTTAATGATCATGACGCTGATATCTTCGCTCTGCGCAAACGTTTGGATATCTTCAAGTTTATACGAATTATAGATGAAGAACGGGTGAATCCGCGCGGCGGGTCGGTCGTCCCCGGCGGCTTCCGCGTACATTTTCCGAAAGTGATCCTCCATAATCTGAAAGGATTTATAGACCCCTTCCCGAATCGCGACGCTCGGTACGATCACAATGAACTTACGCCATCCGAAGCGACGATATAGCTCGTGCATCGTCTTAATATAGGTATACGTCTTCCCGACGCCAGTCTCCATTTCGACGGTGAAATTGTACTTTAAGCCCGCCTTTCCGCTTTTCGGGGATGCGTCGGAATCGATCGCCGCCGCGTCGGAGTTGGCGTCGAAGAAGGTCGAGGTCGCCGCCTTCGCCTTGCCTCGCCTCTTGCCGGCCTTCCCTGCCGTCGGAACGTTGACGGCGAGTTTCGTCGACGGTTGCAGGTTATGAGCGATTTGGACGCTACGCAGGTTCGCGAGGATTTGATCGTCGGTGATCTGAAACGGCGCGTTCCGATAGCCTGTCTCGTCGAAGAGCTTTAAGTCCGCGCCCGGGTCGACCCGGTATTGCGCCGCCTCGCCGCCGCCGTAGGGCTGACCTTCAAATATTTTGCAGATCGCTTCCGCCGCGTCGGTCTGAAAGTCTTGCGTTTTGAATTGCAGTTCCATTTGCGTCGCCTTTTCCTCAATTACAGAGTCCTGACCTTCGTATCGGGCGAGAACTGTTTAAAGATCGCCATAAGATTGACCTTCGCCTGCCCGTCTTTAAAGCATGAATCGCGAAAGACGGCGCGGAGCGGATGAAGGTTGGCGAGGGCGATCGTCGCCTCTTCGGAGAGATCTTTATCGAAGCAGGCGAGGAGGGCTTTATCGTCGTAGAAATGGACGGTCGCGCCTTCGATCGTTTCCGTGCGGTACGGCTTGGAGAGGGGCAGACCCCAATCGAGAACGCAACTGAAGAGGAGGTCGAGATCGGATCGGTCGGGCTTAATACTATCTTTCGACGCGCTGATTAAGTCTCGAGAAAGTTGCGACGGGTCGTAGAAAACGTCGCTCATGGACGAGTCCGCGAGCTTTAATACGCGGAATCCGACGTCAAGATCGCCTAAAGAGCTAGGCTGTGACGATTGTAACGACGCGGAGCTGTCTGTCTGTCTGTCTGTCTGTCTGTCTGTCTGTCTGTCTGTCTGTCT
>ONGM01000241.1 GCA_900317365.1 uncultured Planctomycetota bacterium | reverse complement strand
GTCCAAGCCCATGTTTCTGGGATTTCAAAGGGTAAAAGGTCGTCAATACAGGCGGATTTTCCGTCGACTACTTCATAATAAGAATTATTGCGCGGCGGGGCTCCTCCGTTAGTCGGTTGCCTTGGCTCTTGTCCGCCGACTAAAGTTGGCGGTTTTCCCGCCTACGGCGGGCGACGCGTTCCGTTGCGCAATGCGGGAATATGCGCCGAAATGTTGACGCAAGCGGGACGCTTTGCTTTGCGTTATCCGCAGGCTGAAGCCATTCGGCTTCCCCTACGGGGCGCGCGAGACAAAGCCCGCGCGATAATGAATGTAGGCTCGCTTCGCCTTGATCGGACTGCGGTAAAACAAACAAAACAGCCGCGAAGAGTTTGATTCTCTTCGCGGCCTTTTTATTATCTTCGCGCGTTAGTTAAACGCAAACGCGGTCTCAGACAATTAGACGAGCTTCGTGATACCGGGTTGACCGATTTCGTAGTTGCCGTTTTCGTCGCGCTTCGCCGGGGACGGGCTGTCGAGTCGGAGATCGTCGATATTCGGTACGAGTTCGCGCTTGCTGTTCATCATGTCTTCCATGGTGATATAGTCGCCCGTTTCCATCGCGGTGCGTCCCAAAATGGCGGTTCTGGTCGCGTCGACGGCGTATTGAACTTCGTTCCAAGGCTTGTTCTCGCGAATCGCCTTGAAGAGGAGGTCGTGTTCCGTCTGGTAGGAATCGTTCGAGGGGGATTCCGGCTTCCAAATAGCCTTTCGCGCGGCGGCGTTGCGCATATCGCAACCTTCGTAGATCGCGGGATCGCCGACGCCTTCGCCCAATTGAGCGCAGCCCTTCGTGCCTTGGACGTTCGCTTGGAACATGCCCCAGCAGTTCGGAACGGTGCGAGTGTGGAGATTCATGCGGCGACCGTCTTTGAAAACGTACTCGATCGCGCCGCAGTCGATGAGTTGGTCTTGCATTCGACGTTGTCCCTTGTCGTGCGGATCGCAAATACGACCGCCGGAACCGAACGCGGCGACGGGGACGTCGTCCATGCACCAGCAGCAAATGTCGATGTTGTGGATAAGAGCGTCAACAATGAACCCGCCGCTCGTCCAGTCGAAGCAGAAAATGTTGCTGATTTCGTTTTGAAGATCGGAATAACCTTCGCGAAGGTTCAGAATGTGCGGACCTTGGAGACGATAAACCCACGTGGTGAGAACGTCGCCGAGTTTGCCGTCGCGAATCGCGTTCACGGTTTCTTCCGTGCGGAGATAGTGGCGATTATTCAAACCGACGCCAACTTGAATACCCTTCTTCTTGGCGACTTCGTTCGCGGCGATAAGACGCTTCAGTCCGGGGATATCGACGCCAAGCGGTTTTTCCATGAAGACGTTGATGTGCTTCTTGTGGTTCGCCACGTAATCGAACGTAACGGGACGGAAGCCTTGCGGAGTCGTCAAGACAACGACGTCGCCGTCGTCCAAGCAGTCGACCGCTTGCTTGAAGCCGTCGAGATCGTGGAAGATACGATCGCCGACGTCGACTTTGTCTTCGTGAGTGTCGGTAACGCCCTTGACCGCGTTGATCGCGCGTTGCTCAAAAGCGTCCGCGACGGCGTACAACTTAACGTTCTGGTCGGCGTTGAGCGCTTGACGAATCGCGCCGTTTCCGCGGCCGCCGCATCCGACCCAAGCAATTTTAATCGTGTTGTCTTCGCCGGCGTGAACGCGCGGCGTCGCGAACGCCGGAATAGCCGCAGCTGCGGTTACAAGACCGGAAGACTTCAAAAAAGAACGACGCGAAACGTTGCTCATAAAAAACTCCTTTATCAAGGCTTTTCTTTAAGTAAGAGTATCGAAAACTAAAAGGAATCGACATACCCTGGCGCGCGAAAAATCCCTTCGCGCACAGAACGACGACAGGAGCCGCGTTCTCAATCTTCTACATCTTACCAAACATATAAAACAAAATCAACCCAAAGGAAACTTTTGTGGAAAATTATCGCAAAAATCATCGTAAAGACGCGCGGCGTCTAAAAAGCTATCGCTCCGCTATTCGATCAAACCCGCGCGTTTAGGTCGAACGAAATATTCAAGGGACGTCATCGGACCGGGTAAAACGCTCGACTCGCCGTCGTACTCGTCTCCGGAAAGCGCCCAAGACTCCGCCTC
Source organism: uncultured Planctomycetota bacterium (assembly GCA_900317365.1). GTDB lineage: Bacteria > Planctomycetota > Planctomycetia > Pirellulales > Thermoguttaceae > RUG369. Next base: position 26,643 of record ONGM01000241.1, on the reverse strand, counting down.
GTCGCTCAGCTCGTTTAATACGATTTCAATCTTCTTTCGGAAATATTCCAGCCCCTCGCGATCTAAATCAGGTGGCACGAGAATGTCGCCGCTCGGAATGCACCTTGCGCGCGAACCAATGCGCGGCACGGCGAATCGATCCCAACTTTTCAGTCGATACGGTCGATCGTATCCAACGCCCATCGCCACAATCGGAATCTGTAATTTCGACGCAAGGTAGACGCACCCAGGCGCCAAAACGCGTCGCGGTCCACGCGGTCCGTCCGGAGTGATCGTCAAGTGAAAGGAATCTTGCTTTTCCCGACGCATCATCTCGCGCAGAGCCTGTAGTCCGCCGCGATTCGTCGAACCGCGCGCCACCTCAAAACCAAGTTGTTTCGCAACGATTTCCAAAACGTCGGCGTCGGAATGCTTGCTAATGAGCATCGCCAAATGACAATGCTTTCGAAGATGAATGAAGAACTGGATATATTCGTGCCAGAAGATATAGATTCGCCTTTGCCCGTCGTTCGGAAAGGCGGGGTCAATAATCGGATCGTAGTACGCGGCGCGATAGTCCAAAGTCGAAGCGATAGATCGAACGCCTAGCGAAAGCGCGGCGCCAAACGCGCGCATTAACGTTTTGCTCTTGATTTTCATTCAACGACCCAAGTGAGAATCCTCAAATTCGGCTTGCAAAAGCGTTGCTCCGGAGAACAACGTCATCGAACAAACGAAAGACAACATAGCGAAAAAGCCGTTGCAAAACAAGAGAAAAGTCCGTAACGCTCCTAAAAAAAGAGCCGCCTCACCTTACTCGTGAAGCGGCGCGTTGGGAAGACTATTCGACGAAAGGCGAACTTCGCCCAGTACTATTCGCCCAATCCTATTCGTTATCGAGAGACTCAGAGGAATTCACCCCGACAACGAACTCCACTTCGTCTAGGTCGACCGCAGGAGTCGCAGGGACTCCCGAGGGGGTGAAGTCGAAATTTTCCTCATGAAGGCTCGGTCCGACGTGGGAGATCGCTTCGGAGACCTCGAATTTGTAGTCGTCGAACGCGGGATCCTGAAGCGTTTTACCCGCCTGGTCGGGATCGCCGTAAAGAATGACGTCGGCGTCGTAATGCGGATTGACAAAGGAGGGCGCTCGCGGATCGACCAAATCGGCGTCGGCGGCTAAGACGTCGTCAAAATCGGACGCTTGCGCGTTCGGGGAACATAGCTTCGCGTTGCGCACAAGATCGGCGCGCAACTGATCGCGATAGCGGAAGTCGTTGTACAAGAAGACGCCGAGTCCGGCTAAGGCGACGGAAATCGCAAAAAAGAAAAAACGATCGCGTCCGGTATGACGACGCGGCGCTTCTTCTTCCACTACCGGTTCGTGTCGATCAACGGAGAGCGGGGTCGTCTCCATTCCCGGGTCGAGCGGTCGAATCGGTTCGCCCTTGTCCTTCGGCTTAACGTCGCCGGGCTTATCGACCTCTTCGACGTTGGCTTTCGGGCGATTGACGACAGGCTCCGGGGTCGGGGACGAAAGAGTCAGGAAGCCTTCCGGATAATATAGGTCTTCGCTCTTCTTACTAGGCTCCGGGGGGCGATTGCGACGCGCGGAATCAACGGCGGAAGCGAGCGTGGAGGTCTTCGCGTCGAGGGACGGGACAAAGAGCGGTTCGGAGGAGTTACTCGCCGAGTTTCGAGTAACGCCGCGTTCGGGAAGGCGTTCGAAAACGCGATCTTCGCCGTACGGTCGGTCGGTAAGCGTCTGACGCTGAGCGTAACAGGGGGACGCCGAACTAATGCACAAGCACGCCAAAAGAACGAAGAACGCCGTAAGCGTCTCGAACATTTTGGCGTCTCTGCGCGCGAAGCGCTTGAGATTACTTTCAGACGACGCTCGTCGTTGCGTCGCCCCTAATAATCTTGCCATAAATATCAGCGTCCGCATATTCGGTTTGCTCGAATCATCCGCTTTGAAGAACCCAAGTTGGTATCAAACGCGTCGACGTCTCCGCCGACGCACCGCCGCTCTATTATAAGCTCTATCCGCGCGCGCCGCAATAAGGGCGCGGAAAAAACGCTCTTTTCTACGCCGAGAGTTTGGATTCGCTCGGAAGAAAAAACGCTCCTTCATTCCCCTATTCGACTGAGGAAAGGCACAAATCAAGCGAAATCGAGTCAGAAATAGGGACGCGACCAAATACCGGTCGACCATTCGTTGTAAAGCGCGAAATACGCGCGACCAATACAAAATGCATTAAAGATAAAAGAAAAGGAAGACGTCGGACGATAAGCCGGATTCTGTCCTCTATCAAGAGTAACGGTCATTTATCTCGACGACCAGTTGCCTGATCGCTCTAGCGGTTCACCTGCGCCTTCAAGACGGATAGCCTTTCGTCGGAGTCCGACGCGGCGCGCTTTAACCTTGCTCCCAACGGGGCTTGCCGTGCCGTTTCAGTCGCCTGAAACGCGGTGAGCTCTTACCTCGCCGTTTCACCCTTACCTTCGCGAACGAAGGCGGTTTACTTTCTGTTGCGCTTTCCCTAGTCTTACGACCGGCGGGCGTTACCCGTCGTTGTTATCCTGTGGAGTCCGGACTTTCCTCAAAGACGCGCGCGTCTTCGCGACCGTTTGTCCGACGTCTTCATTTCGGTATTGTACACGAGTTCGCTATTTCATCAAGCGACGAAAAAGACGGACGCTCGAATCACGAACGTCCGTCTTCTTTTTTAGTCAGAAGTCAGTCTTAAAACCGACGTTTCTACCGCTTTTCCGTTAGTTGCAACCAATAGCGGCAGGAGCGCACGGAGCCGGCGCAGGAGCGGAGCACGGAGCCGGAGCGACGTCGATCGGACCGCACGGCGCGCAAGATCCGCAGGAGATTTCAGCGACGTAAGCCGGCTTGAAGAATCCGCAATCGTCGGTCGGAGTCGTAACGTCGGCGAGAGCGCTGAAAGCGCCGTGGACGAGCTTGCAAACGCCGTTGATCGGGCGATGAACCGCGTTATAGAGGCACGGAGCGAGGTACGGGAACATCGGACCGGAGCAAGTCGGAGCGGGAAGCGCGATTCCGCAATCGGCGCAGTCGCCGCAGGTTCCGCAACCGCCGCAGGACGGAGCTTCAAGAGCGGCGTGGTTCGGCTTAACGATCGGACCGCAAGTAGGAGCGGCGACGACTTCCGGCGCGGCGCAAGGAGCGCAAGCCGGCGTGATCGTAGCGACGGTAACGCACGGACGGCACGCAAGCAAGGAACGAAGACCGCCGAAAAGTTCGCAACCGGCGCCGGTGCAGGACGCGCAAGGAGCGCAGCTCGGGCACGAAATGTCAGCGGCGGCGGCGCAAGGCGCGCAATCTTGAGCAAAAGCGCTCGCGGAAGCAAACATAGCCGCCAAAGCAACGAAGCAAGCAGTGAGACGAATTTTCATAGTAGGTAAACTCCTTTTAAACCCGATAAGTCGAACGATCGGCGGTCGCTCTTCGCTTCAATCCGTTTCGAAGAGATTGACGCGACAGTTTCGCGCAAACGCGCTTGACCTTTACGATCAGTTAAAACGTGCGCGAGGCTGTCTCAATGCAACGCGACCTATCTTAACGAAGATCGTCCAACGGTAAATTTCGACGGTTCAAACGAACGCGTCAGTCGACTCGTGTTGTGAGCTCCGCCATAAGACGGAACGGCGCGACGAATCAGATCGCGCAAAATTCAAGCGACGCGTCTGAGAATCGCTTCCCAGTCAATTGACGTCGCCGCCGTTTTAAATTTTGCCTTCTGTTTATCGTCCGAACGTCCGCGTCGCTTTAACCTTTTTCGGAAACTTCCTTCGAAGATCCGGTCTCGCGTCGACGGAAACTCGGCGACCAGACGAACGACCGGCTCTTTCGAGCGTTTTGGTCGCCGTCTCTCAGGGGCGCTAATATTATCGGAAAGGAGAAAAATCCGACTTCACAAAAAGCCGCTCAATTTCTCGTCGCGCGTCCGTCCGCGAACGCGCCCTTCGAGAAATTCCGTCCCCTTTCGCCTTTCTTTGCTTCATCGTTTACGACCCGTTTTTTCCCGAGTCGGACGATGAAACGCGCCGTCGAACCGCTCCTTATCTTCACCTGAAAAATCAAGGGGAAATGGGGATGAAAAAAACTTCCGAAAAATCAATACGGATTAGGAGATACGCGCGGTCGCATATTACAGATAAAACGATTAGTTGGGTTGTAACGATTGTAACAGCCTTTTTAACAGTCGTCGATCACCATTCGCAAACGCGACGGTTAATCAAGAGCCTCTTTCCTCGCCGAGCGCGTAAAAAAGGTCCGACGAAAAATCGTCGAACCTTTTTCCACACGAATCGCTCATCGCGACCGTTACTTTTGAACGCTCAGCATTCTTGAGCCCTGAAGGCTCTTGCGGTCGTCCCGCGCAACGGTCGGAATCTTGAGTTCAGATTCCTTCTTCAAAACTTCGCGCGCTCCGGTCGCAAGGCATAAGTCCGTCTCGAACTCGTTTGGAGAGACCTTGACGTTCTTAACCGGTTTCAGAATGTATCCGACGTTCGAATCGCCTAGCCCGAGTTCGCCGGTTCCTTCGAAGGATTCCGCATATTGCTCGTTCGTCGAAGCCATGCGCGCGAGTCGATCGCGCTCCTGCTCCACGTCGACGTTAGGAAAGACTCCGACGCCGCTGTACGCGCGTCCGTTCGGAGAATAGAATTTCTCCGTCGTTAAACGCAGTCCGGCGATCGGCGGCTTCGTCGACGTCGACACATTCAACTGAACGATCGCTTGAACGGTTCCTTTACCGTAGCTCTGAGTACCGACGATCGTGGCGCGACCGTTTTCCTGCATGGCGCCGGCAAAGATCTCCGCCGCGCTCGCGCTGTTTTCGTCGACAAGCAAGACGAGCGGCAAAGCGCACGGCGACTCGTTCTTCGCCTTGAACGAACGGTAACCGTTACGTCCGCGCGTCTGGACTATGACGCCTGAGTTCAAAAAGAGATCCGAAACGTTGATCGCTTCTTGAAGCAGGCCGCCGGGATTCTGGCGAAGATCAATTACGAGTCCGCGAGCGCCGCGTTCCGTCAACGAATTCAGCGCGCGCGACAGTTCCTCGCTCGTCGTCTTTTGGAAACACGTAATTTTCGCGTAACCAATCGCTCCCGGACCTTCCAGGAAGTGGACGTTTTCAACGCTCGGCACGTCGATCGGACGACGCGTCGCCGTAACTTCTCGCGCGCTTCCGTCCGCGTCGCGCAACGTTAAGCGCGCTACGTCCCCTTCTCGGCCTTGAAGAAGTTCGCCAATTTCGCCGCCGGTCAAACCCGCCGTCTGAACGCCGTCGATCGTAACGATCTCATCGCCGACGCGCACGCCGGCTTCTTCTGCGGGACTCGTCGGAATAACGCGCACAACCTTCGTTGGCGCGTCGGTTTTCAGCTCGACCCCGATTCCGACAAATTTCCCATCGATCAGGGAAAAAACGTCGTCCACTTGAGTCGGCGTTAACGACGCGGAATACGCGTCCAGGGAAGATACGGACGCGCACAAAAATTCGGATACGACCGCCACTTCCGGAACGCTCGCACGATTCCGCAACTGACGCGCCGCCCAGAAAACGCCGCGTTCAACGTCGCGAACAGTAGCGAACCGCTCGTTGGCGAGACGCTCGTTCACAAGTCGCAACGTGTCGAGCGCAATCGGCTTTTGCGACGCCGGTATCCGATTCCGCAGGTAAAACTTCTCCTCTTCCAAAGCCTCGCCGACGCCGGACATTCCCAAAGCGAAAAGTTCGTCGTAGCTCGGCTGGTCTACGTGATAACGATCAATATTCTGAAAGACCTCGTCGAACACGGCGAGCGCGTCGTCGCGAGTCGCGGCGGACGTCAAAGCAACGAATGAACCGTCTTGATAGCGAATCCCAATTTCCAAACGTCGGCGCGCTTCCGCAAATCGGGAACGCAACGTCGGATCGTCCGGATAGGTTTTCAATCCTTTCTCAAACCGCTTCTTGGCGTCGTACCACCGTCCGCGCGCCATGAACTCGTCGCCTTCGGCAAGAGCCTTAGCGAGTCCGTCTTGCTCTGCGGATTCGGTCAGCGGAACGGCATGCTCGATCTTGAAATCGCGCGACTGTTCCGGTTGTAACGTTTTTAACGTCGCTGGCGCGTCGCCTTGTGTTACCGTTGTGTTCGTTGTCGACGTAGGCGACCATACGGACGCGCGGTTGTCGCGTCCATAAGCGCCGGTCGACGGGCAAATAAGTAGCGCGGCCGCTAAGCCAACGCTAAAACGGAGGATTTTTGACATAATTTCACCAAACGGCTCGCGCCGTCGGTTTGTCGATCTTCGGTTGAGCTTCCTGCTCGAACGCGCAAACGTTTCCTTAGATCGAAATGGAACTCCTTTTCAGTCGCCCTCCTAGCGAAGCTGTCGGTTGGAGAATAATCTCGCGAACGCGTTCCACGCCGTCGGGTTGCCCGAGTCGAGAGAACGCGAGAAAAACGAGCGACTTTCGCCGCGCGCGTTTCTAACCGCTTCCATGTAAATTTGCGTTGCGACGCCGATACGCATCGCGTCGGCGCGACTAGCGCGACCAACGCTACGCATTACGCGCGTCCAAGCGCAGACGAATAAATTTCATGAAGAACGTCCCCGTCTTTCGAACGGAAAGCGTCGCTACCGTCTGCAAACTTTTCCTAAATCGCCGCGTCTCTCAAATGATCAACGCGACGACCGCGCGCCCTCGCCTCGATGAGAAGCAAGAACAGAACGTCGCCGTTTAAGAATCGTACCTCTCTTTTGCCTCGCCTCAATTGAAGTCGGAGTTTTTCCCACAAAAAAGCCGTTTTGGGAACGAGCAAAAGAATAAAAAGAGATTTGAAGGTTAGTGCGAAACAGTGAATCGTCGCGGGATTATCCGTTGCAATAAAGAAACGGATCGACGCGACGATTCCTAAGAATGGGTTCAACAGGATCGTACCGCTTTTAACGACTCCCGTAGCGACTTTCGACCGCCTTTCCCCACCTCTCGTCAGTCTTTCGCCTCGCGAAGATTATGAAAACGCCTCCGCGACAGAACGTCCTTCTCATAGCGCGCGGCGCCGCTTTTTGCGATAAAAAATTTTTTCATTTAAAAATGAGTTCAGATTGGCATAAGAGCTGCACGGCTTGTTCTTTTTTTCGCCTTAAAGAGGAAAACATGCGATTAGACGTCAGAATTGAGTTTTTAAAAAGCCTCGGTCTGTCCGCCTTTTGTCAAAAGCAAGAGGAGGAGATTCGATTGTTTCGCAAAGAAGAGACGGTTAAAAAGGTTTACGATTATCTCGGTCTTGAACAGAGATTCAGAAAACCCGACTCCCATGAATCGCATACGCCTTTCTACGTCTTTTCCGATCCGACGATCACGGCTAAGGTCAAATATATTGACGCCTGCGGCGGTCAAGGATGTTCCATTTCAAGGACGGAATACTACGGCGGACAAGGTCGGAAACTCGGCGATCTCAGTATCAAACCGTATATCTGCGCGTTAGAACTCATGGCGTCGTTTTTCCATAGCAATGAAAGGAAAGGCGATGAAGACGAGGGTAACTGCGCCGACCCGCGTATCGTTGCGACGGACGTCTTTGTCAATTGCCTGGCGGTTATGCTCTGTCAAGCTCCCGGAACAGAGATTGCCGCGAAACGCACTCAAGAAATCAACGTCGTTCTGAATCCGACCTTTTCGGACGACGAAGCGTTTGTCTTTCTTGAAAAAAACGGTTTCATCGGAGACTTCGCCTGGAAAAGGCTCGCCCAGAAGAAATATGGGGAAAAATTTTCTGGCTTTTTCCTTGGTCATGAGGTGTGGAACGACGATCGTTTTCCTGGATGGAGAATATGCAACGATCTCGAATCTCTCTCATACGTTCCTCCCCGAATGCGAGCCGTTTACGACAAATGCCTCGCCGTTGGGAAAAAATACAGTCATAACTAAAATCGCGCCGCGCGATAAGGAGAATCAACTATGTGGCTCTTTACAAAACACGGTTTTTTTAGCGCCGTCGAGAACTTCAACGATAAGGATCTCATTCACGTTCGCGCAAACTTCTCAGGCGACTTGGAACGTCTGTGCGACGCGTACGGAGTTACGCCGAACGTGAAGCGCGTTCCGGGAAGCGACTATACCTTCCGTATGGATTTTCCGCGTCCGGTTTGGGGCGAGATCGTCAAACAAGAAGCGCTCGGAGTGGACTATTACAAATTTAAGCCCGCCGTTCACGACGGTACCAAACGAGACGACGCCTATCTGAAAGTCTTCTTCACAATGTACGACGCCAAAGACTAACGGTCTCGTCGAGCCTTGAGGTTTCAAGACTGCGCGTCCGCCTCGCGAGCTCAAAGAAATCGCGAGGCGCCCAGACATGATTATTTCGAACGCGTTTCCGCTCAGGAAGCGCGTTTTCTTTTTATATCGCGTAGGCGCGGAAAAACGTTCCGCCGCCGTTTAGGGAACGAACGAAAGGCGCAAGACGGAAGCCGCAACTCGATGGAGCGCGCCTAAAAAAGGTTGCGTCAAGGCGCGGTTTCCGAAATCGGTTGGTTTATCGGACGCTCGTCTTGCGCGTAGTATTTGTCGAGAATCTCAAACCATCCCTTCGCCGTCTTGCACGTCACAAATTCCATGCGCAATTTCTCGGATTCCGGATGCAATTTAGAATACGCGACGCCAAATTTTCTCATGATAGTTGCGCCGCGTTTCTCGCCGTATAGATCAAGAACGGCGCGAAAATGCTCGACAATCGTTTCCTTTTGCTCTTGAATTGTCGGCGGAGGCGGAACCGGGCGTCCTTCCAGGAGCGCTTTAACGCGTGCGAAAAGCCACGGATTGCCGATGATACCGCGCGCCAACGCCACGCCGTCGACGCCGCTCTCGCGCATTCTTTGCACAACGACGTCCTCCGAAAACAGATCGCCGCAACCAAGCAACGGAACCTGCGGAAGATTGCGCTTCACGGCAATGTGCTCTTTTACGTCGCGAACGAAGTTCCAGTCCGCCTTGCCTTGATAACGTTGAAGAACGGTGCGTCCGTGCAACGCCACGCCGTTGATCCCAACGTCGAGCAAACCGTCGAGAAGGCGCCAAAACGATTCGCGACTGCTTTCCGTCTCGTCGAATCCTTTTCGCAATTTGACCGTTACCGGGATCTCGCTCGGAAGCGCTTCGCGAACTCTTTTGGCGATTTCGATTGCGCGCGCGGGATCCGAAACAAGATAGCCGCCGCGACTCTTACCGACAACTTTCTTCACAGGACACGCAAAATTCAAGTCGACCAAGTCAAATCCAAGCTCTACAAGTCGCAACGCCGCAGAGACAAATTCGTCGGAGGAACTGCCCATGAGTTGCGCGCCGGCCGGCTTGTCGGAATCGCGAACGTCGAGATAAAACCGCGATTTTGACCTTTTCGAAACCTCCAAAACGAACTGATCGAGAAAGACTTCGCAGAGCGCGAAAGACGCGCCGAATTTCCGCGCGAGACGCCTCATCGGCGCGTCCGAATAACCGGAAAGCGGCGCCTGAATCACCGGCGTTCCTAACGTTAAAGATCCTACCTTGAGTTGCGGAAACAGGGGCGCTTTCATGACTCGTCTTTCCTTATGCGTTAAAACCAAACAAACCGTTAAATTCCTACTAAAGACAATATCCGCTTCTTCCGATAAGAACCTTAGGAAGTCGCGCGACTGCGCGCGTTCCAACGAACTGACGATTGATTGTACTACGATTTCGTAAAGACTCAAGTCGACGCGATTCGTAAACGACAGCTTAACTCGACGATATTCGTCGGCGAAACGATAACGTTCCGTTTAACGAGTCGCGAGAATTTACTCGCGCATATAGAATAGATGGTGGTGAATATGCTGCGCACAAGTTTAAAAACGCTGGCGCTCGTTCTTTCTCTTTTCGGAGTCGCACACTGCGCTATGGCGGCGACGCCTTCTCTATTCTCCGGCAGAGCTAAAGTGGAAGCGGATAGTAAGAAAGATTACATGCTCACGGAGTCCGCCGGAAATTGGTTCGTGATGGCAAAGAAATTCTCCGGCGACGACGCCGCGCTTCAAGCAAAGCGTCTCGTTTACGAATTCCGCGCGTCGCGAAAAATGAACGCGTACGTTTTCAAGTTCGATCCCGATCAAATGGAGATGGACGCTCTATCGCAGAACCTTGGTAAGACGAAGAAATTCCATTACCAAACGGCGCGCGCCGTCGAATACGCCGTGCTCGTCGGCGGCTATGCGACCGGCGAAGACCCCGCGCTTCAACGCGACCTGGAAATGATTCGGAAATTCTCCCCGGTCGCGTTGCAAAAGGATCCGCAGTCGAAAGCGATCGCCGAACGCTTCAAAGAAGGCGCCAAACGCGATTCCAAATACGCAGGTTACGGTCCTCTCGGCGGCGCAACGCCCGTTCCGAACCCGTTAATGCCGGCGGAATACTTCAACCATAAAGGAGTCGTCGATCCGTTCGTCGCAAAACTCAACTCCGACAGTCCGTATAGTCTGCTCAACAACAAGAAAACGTACACCGTGCGCATCGCGACGTTCTCAGGGGACACAAGCATGAAGAAGTCCTCGGAGAAATTCGACGACCTTAACGGGCGTTTGAAGTACGCGGGTCTTCGCGCCGCCGCGCTTTGCGAAGCGCTCCGAAACTCGGGAGTCGAAGCCTGGGAATTCCATGATCGGGACTGCAGTTTCGTAACGGTCGGCAGCTTTGACAAGTACGGCGAACTTCAACCGGACGGTCATATCGAGCTCGATCCTCGCATCGGCGCCATTATGAAAAAATACGGCGGCGCTCTCGAAACGGACGCCGACGGCGCGACTCAGTACAAATCGTTTGCGGTCGTCGTCGAGATCCCCGATCCGGAATCGACGAAGCTCAATCCGAAAAAGAAAACGATGAAACTGGTGTGCGACTTACGTCCGATTATCATCGTCGTTCCGCAGCGATCCGGCGAAGAAAACGTGGCTAAGATCGCGCTTGCGCAAGAGACGATGAAACGCGCTCAGCAAAAGAAAGAAGAGCGCTTCGCCGAAGAGTCGCTCCGAGAAGCCGAAGAAGACATCATGAGCGTCAAAAACTTCTCAAACTCGAACCGAGTCATGACGGAAGAAGAACTCAAAGCGCTCGATCCTGATTCTTTCGCGAGAATGCAGGCGGCAAACGTCGCCGGACAAAACGCGCAAACGTCTCAGACGGCTCAAAAGGCGAACGTCAATCCTCGATACGCGGAATCTAACGACGCGACGGCGAAACCAACGGCGCGACCTGCGACCGCGCGACCAAGTCTCCAGGCTTCAACGACTCAAACTGCGGCGAGACCGGGAGCGCAACCGACCGCAGCGTCCCAATCCGTAGCAAAACAAAATTCGCAACGCCAAACGTCAACCGTCGCGTCTCAAAACGCCGCGCAATCGACGAAAACGCAGAAGACGGCTCGTCGCGCCGCCGCTCCAACATACTAATCGCATACAGCGCGAACACACGACTCTCGACGCGCCGCAAAAGCGTCGAAGAGGCTCGCGCATGAAACGCCGCCGAAGAACGACATGTCCCTGTCCGCTTCGGCGGCGTTTCTTTATTATGTTGCTCTACAATTGTTATTTTTTGTCCAAAACTGTGAAAAAAGCGCTTGCGTAACGGAAAAACTGCGGTACTATGGAGCGTAGTCTCCGCGAGGCGACCGCCGTTATAAACTTCCGGGGGGTCGATACGTTTAGCTCAGGAAACTTGAATTGAGACACCAGAAGTTCGCACAACGTTTTGCCCGTTCGTCGACTAACGTCTTCGGCGGCAACCAAATCGTCAGCGGGTCCGGTATCCGAGTTTCCCCTTGATTTCCGGGCTCCCAGCAAGCAGGCGGTTGTTTCGCGGAGCGTTTCTTTTTGTGAGTTTTCTACGCATTATTCGGCGCGACGTTGGCGCTTATCGCGTTTTTAAGAGGAAATGAAGACGTTGGCGCTTGAAAAAATGAGGCGTTCTGAGACAATTAGCTGAAATCACACAACCTAGTCCAACGCGCACCGCGCGAGAAAAATAAGGCGTCCACTATGTGCGAAACGAAATGTCAGACCAACATTTTTGAAGATCCTAATCGTTCGTCGCGTCCGGTCGTTCAGACCGCCGATCCTTTGCCAATGACGCCGGACGAAGTTCAGGCGCGAGGGTGGAGCGAAGTTGACGTAGTCTTTATTACAGGCGACGCATATGTCGACTCGCCGAGTTTTGCCAATGGATTGCTAGCGCGCGTTCTAGAGGCCGACGGATTTAAGGTCGCCGTTTTGAGTCAGCCGGACTGGCATTCAGTCGACGAATTTCGCAAATTCGGACGACCTCGCCTCGCGTTCTGCGTGAGCGCCGGCAACATGGATTCCATGCTGAACCACTACACCGCCAATAAGAAGGTTCGCAACGACGACGCATACTCTCCTGGCGGAAAGATCGGTCGACGTCCCGATCGCGCAACCTTGTCGTATTGTCAGCGCGCGCGCCAAGCGTTCCCTGGCGTTCCGGTGCTCACAGGCGGCGTAGAAGCGAGTCTGCGACGCATAGCGCACTACGACTATTGGAGCGACCGCGTCAGAAAATCAATTCTTCTCGACGCCAAGGCCGACATTCTGATCTACGGCATGGGCGAGCGCCCTATTCTCGAAATCATGCGACGTCTAAACGCCGGCGAGAGTATTAAAAGCATTCACGACGTTCGCGGAACGGTCTGGCGACTGGGACAAACCGACGATTATCCGGAAGAATCCGACTCCTTAGTTTACCTTCCGAGCTACGACGACGTATCCGTCAATTTAGACGACGAAAAGCGCGCCGTCAGCGTCAAGATTACCGAGTTAGACGAATCTCTTGGCGCCGCGTTTAAGGAACTCGAGAAGCTCGATCAGGAACGTCAAACGTGTCGAGACGATTCCAAGCGCATCGTCAAAGCGATCTCGGAAAATGACGCCGAAACGCAACAAGTCTTCGGAAAAGATCGCGAGAGAGACGCCGAACTGAAGGTTATTGGCGACAGCCTCCAGCGAGAACTTCATGACGTCGTCGAAAAATCGAAGGCAATCGACGCCCGCGTCGACGCGCTCAAAAGACAAATCGACCGCACAAAAGCCGAGATCAAAGCGCTCAAAGAACGTCCTTATAATCTCGACAAGGAGTCCAAGCGACGCTTCGTTGAAATGACGCGAATCGCGTTCGACAACCTGAATCCGTACTGCGCCAAAACCTTAGTTCAAGAGCACGCCGACCAGGCGATCGTTGTGAACCCACCGGCGTTTCCTCTCTCGGAAGCGGAGATGGACGCCGTTTACGCCTTGCCTTTTACGCGAAAAGCGCATCCGTCGTACACAGAGACGATACCGGCCGCCAACGTCGTGCGTTCCACCGTGCAAACTCACCGCGGTTGCTTTGGCGGCTGCCATTTCTGCGCAATTACCGCGCACCAGGGTAAATTTATCCAAACGCGCAGCGAAAAGGCTATTGTTGCCGAAATAAAAATGTTGGCGGCTCGACACGGCGGAGACTATGTGGTCAGCGATCTCAACGCGCCGACCGCTAACATGTATCGACTTGGCGGAAAAAACAAAGAAGCCTGCAAGAGTTGCCATAGGAATTCATGTCTATGCCCGCAGATCTGTCCTAACCTCAACGTCGATCAGTCGGCGTACGTCAAACTGCTTGAAGCCGTTCGAAATACGGAAGGCGTTAAGCAGGTCTTCATCGCGTCGGGTATTCGCACGGATCTGGCGATCTTTGCGCCTGAATTCGTACGCGCGCTGGCGGAATATCACACCGGCGGACACCTCAAAACCGCGCCCGAACACGTCGACGACGAAGTCCTCAAACTTATGAATAAGCCGTCGATAGAGAACTACGAAGAGTTCTGCGAACTTTTCCAAAGAGAGTCCCGCGCCGCCGGAAAAGAACAATACTGCATTCCCTACCTCATTTCTTCGTTCCCCGGATGCACGCTCGCGTCGATGGTTGACGTCGCCGTTTACCTGAAAAAGCACGACGTCCGTCCGGAACAAGTGCAAGATTTCATTCCGGCGCCGTTCCAACTTGCGACGTGCGCTTATTACACGGGAATCGATCCGATTTCGCAAGAAGAAGTTTACGTTCCCAAAAGCCTCCGCGAACGTCGGCTTCAACACGCGCTTCTTTTCTACTACAATCCCGAATTCTACTACGACGTCAAACAAGCGCTGAAAGACGCAAAGCGCGAAGACCTCATTGGAACGGGTCCGGACTCCTTGATTCCGCCGTATATCGACAAAGATCCGTTGCGTTTGCGATCGTCGCAAATTAAACGTTTTAAGAAACAATCCCGTCAAGACAACCTTGAAAAGGACAAACGACGGTCAGAAATCGAAGACTTCGACGATAATCTGCGGACAGACGCCCAACCGCGCGGACGGCGGAGGGTCGGTCGAGAAACGGCGTCGAACGGCGGATACAGAGGCGGCGCCAAAACGTACGGTCGCGGCGGAAGATTTTCCGACGATACGCGTTTTAGCGACCGACGTGCCAACGATTCTCCAAACGGTCAAGATCGCGAACAGCGACGACGACCGCGCCCCTTCGACGAATCGTCGCCGCGTTCCGCGCAAGGGCGCGACTTCGCGCGACGCGGGGAAGGAAAACCGTTCGACAAGGATCGAAGACGCGGCTCTTATGAAAAATTCGGGGACAGGTCTTCCCGTTACGGCGGCGAATACGGCTCGCAAAATCGCGAAAACGACGGCGGACGCGATCGCGGGCGCGACGCCAATAGGTCTCCGCGCGGAAAATTCGGCGAGAAACACGGCGGCGCGCGTTTCGGCAAAAAAGGCGGGTTCTCGTCCCACAACAACGGCGACAATAATCGCGGCCGTTTCCGAAAACCGAAAGACGAGTAAAATCTTTACTTGCTATTCGTCGGCTCGCGTTGCTTGCGCGAGCGTCCCCGTTCGGTATAATACGGTCATGTTGCGTGAAAGCGCGTCGCGTTCACGTTTTGACGCATTTTACAAGCCAAGAAAAGGAACCAAAATGAAGTATCAATGCGAACCTTGCGGATATATTTACGACCCTGCGGAAGGCGATCCTGATAACGGAATCGCTCCCGGAACCGCCTTTGAAGATCTTCCCGAAGACTGGGTTTGCCCCGTTTGCGGCGTTGGAAAAGACGAGTTCGTCAAAGCGGAATAACTGACCTGCTGAACGTCGACTTCGCGTTCGACAACGCGTTGTTCATCGTCAACGAGAAGGACGTCGGTTGAAATCGACGTCCTTCTTGCTTAATCTCAGGACGGAAAACGTCGACGATTGCGCTAAGTCCGTCATGAGCGTAAAATATCCTTTATATTCGCTCCCGGATTGCGCCGTCAACGCGATCCTTCACGATCGACTTAATGAAAGATGCGCGAAACGCGCGATGGAATTACTAGAAAGGTCAATAAAGTGAAAAAAGCTTTCACACTCGCAAGCACGCTCCTTTGCGTTTCGGTCTTATGCGTCGGCGCTCTCCATGTTCAATCAGCCGACGCCAAAGAACCCGTCAAACTCATTTACGACACCGATATGGGCAACGACATAGACGACGTCTTCGCGTTGGCCATGATCAACAATCTTGAAAAACGCGGAGAAATCGATTTTCTCGCGCTGACGCTTACGAAAGACAACAAGTACGCGGCGCCGTACTGCAAGATGCTCAACGCTTTCTATGAAAATCCGAACGTTCCGATTGGATACGTCAAGGATAGCGGTTGCACTCCGGAAGACGGTAAATTCCTTCGTCAGTCGCTCGAAGCGAAAGACGAAAACGGCAATCTGATGTTCCCGTTCTTCAATCTTGCCGAAGACACAACGGATTATTGCGAAGCGGTCGCGCTACTCCGCAAGACGCTGGCGGCGCAAGAAGATAATTCCGTCGTTATCTCGCAAGTCGGTTTCTCCACAAACCTCGCTCGTCTCTTGGATACTCCGGCGGACGAATACTCCGACCTTACCGGGCGTGAACTCGCCGCGAAGAAAGTGAAGTACCTCGTCGTTATGGCGGGTAATTTCAAGGAAGCGACTCACTCCGAATATAACGTCATAAACGACGTTCCCGCAGCTCAAAAAGTTTTTGCCGAATGGCCCACCAAAATCTATTGCTCCGGCTTCGAAGTCGGTCGCGAGATCTTTATGACCGGCCGAACGATGCTCGACGATTATAACTACGTCAAATATCATCCGGTAAAAGAAGCGTACAAATACTATCGCAATCTCGACGCGAACGCCAAACAATGCACGTGGGATTTGACCACGATTCTCTTCGCCGCGCGTCAAGATCGCGGGTATTTCGATCTTTCTGAACCTGGAAAAGTCGAAATTGACGATCAAGGGCATTCGTTCTTCAAAGCGGACGCGAACGGCAACGTTCAATTGTTTGTTGTGAATCGCGAACAAATCGTGCGCATTCAAGAAGCCTTTGAATGGCTTTGTAGCGAACGACTCCTAAACAAGTAACGCCAATCGACGCGCTGTCGCCGAGCGTCAAAACTTTTCAACGCCAAAACGCGGAACGATCCTCTTTTCGTTCCGCGTCTTCAATTTAACGATAGGCTTATTTACGTTGACGCACAACGACGCGCGGCGCATAACTCGCCGGAAAAGGATTGTATCCATGCGAAAAATCAATACGCATAAATTACCGCTTGCATTCGTTCTCGTTCTCATCGGAACTTCCGTCTCCTGCGGTTCTAAAGAAAACTATGTCGTCGATTACGACGCCGACATATTGCAAAGCGCTCCGGACGAAGACTCGGAATCGAGCGGACATCGCCAAGCGCTCAGCGAAGTTCCCGACGTTCTCGCTTCCAACGCAACGCAGGATCCTGAAACCAATCTTGAAACCGTTTACGCGTTTTCGGCGCCGCGAGATCTCTTTAACGGCGATAATCTCGACGGATGGACAAATGAAAACGGCGGCGAACCTCAAGGATGGCGCGCGGAAAACGGCGTGTTGAAACTCGTTGATCCAAACGCCGCGCGCGATATTATTACGTCGGAGAAATTTGGCGACTACGTCTTCCAGTTTGAATGGCGTTTCGGACGCGAATGCAACTCCGGCGTAAAATACAAGATCGTTCAACCTAACGGACGCGGCTGGCTGGGTCTAGAATACCAAATCCAAGACGACGCCAACGTCGAGGACGGAAAAGTTCCCGCGCGCAAAATCGCCTCGGTCTTCGACGTTCTGCCAGCGCAGGCGTCCCTCATCTCCGATCAGTTTCCCGCCCCTACCGGCGCCGCGCCGGAAGGGGAATTTCGCAAAGGTAAAATCGTTGTCGTCGGCGATAAAGTCGAACACTGGATCGACGACCAGCGCGTTCTTGCCTTTACCATCGGATCAAAGGAATGGAACGATGGAAAATCGAATGGAAAATTTAAAAATCAGAAAGAGTTTGGACTCGTTAAAGAAAGCCCTATTCTACTTCAAGCCCACGGATACCCCGTCGAATTTAGAAACCTGACGATTCAAACGCGAAAAGTCGAACAATAAAATTCCCCTTCCCATGTAATTTCAGAAAAAGGCGCGATTCTATGAACGGATCGCGCCTTTTCTTTTAAGGACGCGTCTTTTCGGCAAAACAACGTTAGGCGCCTCGCCTTACCGGCTTTCGAAAGGCGGCGCGCGTTAGCGCTGACTTTTTAAACGCGCCGATCAAGCCTTCGCGCTATAAAAAACAAAAACGTCCAACGAACAAAGGTTCGTCGGACGTTTCAAACCGGACTTGCACAAACCAAACCTGCGGTTGCAAAAGCGTTAAACAAAACGCTCGCCGTCGTTAACCAACCTTGTCGCCCTCTTGCGGAGGTCGCGTAAAGATCGGAACGGAACGAAGCGCGCGAAAGATTTCGCGAGCCGATTTCGGACGATCTTTCGGGTTCTTCGCCATCATCTGCGCAAGAATCGTCGAGAAATTTTCCGACACATTCTTATTCCGCGCGCGAATCGAAGGAATCGGTCCGGAAACGTGTTTTTGAAGAAGCTCTTGCATGGACGTTCCAGTAAACGTCGGTCTTGCGGCGAGTATCTCAAAAATCGAGCAACCCAAACTGTAAAGATCCGCGCGTCCGTCCAACGGCAATCCGAGGATCTGCTCTGGCGACATATAACTCGGAGTCCCTTGCGGCTGCGACTTCATTTTAAAGAGTTTTGCAAGAGGATTCGGTTTGATCGATTTCGCAAGCGCAAAGTCGATCAACTTAACGCCGCCTTCATCGTTATACAAGAAGTTGTCCGGCTTAACGTCGCGATGAACCCACCCGGACTCGTGAAGCACGGCGAGCGCTTCTACCATCTGAGGAATCATCGTGGGAAGACACACGCAGTATTTCCCATATCCGCCGGGCTGGTGAATAATCTGCTTTATATTCGGCGCGGCAAACCAATCCATAACGATATACGGGGACTTATTGTGCCAGCCGAAGTCAAAAATATTGACGATTCGCTCATGATGCAACTTGGAGCCGACTTGGTACTCCCATTTCAGCATCTGCACTTGCTTACTATCGCGACTCGAACTCTGAAAGAGCGTCTTAATGCCGACGTATCGTCGATTTCTATCGTCGTAAGCCTGCCACGTTCGACTTGTCTGTCCGGTATAAACGACGTTCAAAAGACGATACGGACCGATGTGCATAACCTGTGTTGATCCCATCGCGACGACCTTTCCTCACATTATACTGGTCAAATCTGAACGAACGTTTAAACGACTCGGCGTTCCGTCCGGAACGCTTGCGTGTTAGTTTACAAAACGCGAGGCGACAACGCAAGCGTTATGTCCGCCAAAACCAAAACTGCTCGAAAGAATTGTGTCAATTTTCTTTTCGCGCGCCACAAGAGGAGTGAAATCCAAATCGCATTGAGGATCCGGATTTTCAAGATTCAAGGTCGGAGGAATAACGCCGTCGCGCATCGCCAACAAGGAGAAGATCAGCTCTATTCCCCCGCTGCCGCCTAACAAATGCCCCGTGGCGCTCTTTGTACTTGAAATAGAAACGGACTTAGCGAAGTCGCCAAACGCGCGCTTTATCGCGTTCGCTTCCGCAACGTCGCCGAGAGGAGTCGCCGTTCCGTGAGCGTTGACATAATCGATTTGTTCGGGATTTAATTTTGCGGAACGCAAAGACGCTTCCATCGCGGCGCCGGCGTAGACGCCTTCGGAATCAGGTTGCGTTATATGCGACGCGTCCGTCGTAACGCCGTACCCGGTAAACTCGCCCCAGATATGCGCGTTGCGCTTTAACGCGTGTTCGAGCTCTTCAAAAACCAGTACGCCGGAGCCTTCGCCGATCACGAACCCGTCGCGATCCGCGTCGAAAGGTCGACTCGCTTTTTCCGGTTCGTCGTTTCGCTCGGAGAGCGCGTGCATTGCGCCAAATCCCACAAGACCCAGACGCGAGACCGCCGCCTCGGTTCCGCCTGTCAACGCGACGTCTATTTCACCGTCGCGAATCATCTTATACGCGTCGATCATCGCGTTATTTGCGCTCGCGCACGCTGTCGATACGCTGTACGACGGTCCGTGAATTCCAAAATATATCGCCAAATGACTCGCGCCTGCGTTCGGCATAATCTTGGGTATGGTAAACGGAGAAATATGCTTCGGTCCGCGAAGCAACAGTTTATCAGACTGCCGCTCGATTTCGCCAAGTCCGCCGACGCCGCATCCGATAATCGACGCGACGCGGAAAGGATTCTCGCGACCAAAGTCGACGCCGGAATCCTTAACGGCTTGAACGCCGGCAACCAAAGCGAACTGCGCGAAGAGATCGATCTTCTTAACGTCCTTCGGCTCTATAATACCGGACGGAGAAAACTCGCGACTTAAACCGGCAATCTTCGAACGGAAGACGGAACGTTCAGGATCCGTTAAAGTCGTAACGCCGCTCTGCCCTTCGACAAGTCGCTTCCACGCCGTTTCGACTTCGCATCCGACCGGGGAGACAAGACCGAGACCGGTGATAACAACACGTTTTCCCATACGACTCTCTCAGGGCAAATAGATTTATGAAAATAAGCCTACGCGCGCGTTGCGCCGCAGAGCGACGCAACGCGCCGATAACGCGCCTCAACGACTGTTATTCAGCGGAATTGAGTTGCTTTTCAATCTGGTTGATAACGTCGCCGACCGTTGTAATGTTGCCGACGTTCTCTTCGTCGATGTCAATTTCGAATTCTTCTTCGAACGCGATCATGAGTTCGGCAAGGTCGAGGGAATCCGCGCCGAGATCGTTCGCGATGTCGCTTTGAGGGGTGATCGTTCCGCTTTCGCGTCCAAGTTGATCAGAAATGATACTGACGACCTTTTCGGAGATTTCAGCTTTACTGAGAGCCATAATGTGCCTTTCTCGTATGTATAAGCGTCGACGCGCGCGAGCGCAACGACATTTTCATTTATCGGCGCGATTCCAAAATCAAACCAAAGACGTCTTAGAATCGCTTAAAGGAGTGAAACTCGTAAATAATCGCGCTCTCCCAACCGGTTGAGCGCGCTTATCTTCCGTTTAGTAGATCAAGCCGCCGTCAACGGTCAGGATTTGCCCGGTAACGTACGACGAATCGGGACTGGCGAAAAAGAGAACCGCGTTTGCGATATCGTCGGGACTCCCAATGCGTCCGACCGGGATGCGATCTTTAATTCCCTGGACGTAAATCGGTTCCAGAACGGCGGTCATATCGGTCTCGACGAACCCAGGGCAAATTGCGTTCGCCGTAATATTGCGATTGCCCAGCTCTTTCGAAATCGTGCGCGTAAACCCGATGACTCCGGCTTTAGACGCCGAGTAGTTCGCTTGTCCCTTATTGCCAATGAGACCGCTAATACTCGCGATATTGATAATTCGTCCCCACTTGCTCTTACGCATCGATTCCACAAACGCGCGCGTAATTAAGAAGGTTCCGCGGAGATTCACGTTAATAACGTCGTCCCACATTTCGTCCGTAATGCGACGAACAAGCATATCGCGCGTAATACCGGCGTTGTTAACGACGATATCGACGCGACCAAAATCGGCGAGCACGTTTTTAGCGGTTGCGTCGACGGCCGCAGAATCCGCGACGTTGCAGACGTAAGCTTTCGCGTCGCCCCCGTCGTCGACAATTCCCTGGACGGAATTGCGAAGTTTCTCTTCGTTTGTGCCAATGCAGGCAACTTTCGCGCCAGACTTTGCCAAAGCCTTGGCGATTCCCAATCCAATCCCGCGCGTCGCGCCGGTTACAACGGCAATTTTGCCGGTAAGATCGACTTGAATCATTATTGATTACTCGTTGTTATTAGAAGTGTCAAACGTTCGGACGGCGCGCAACGCGACGTCTTCGCGACGTTCGCATCAGTTAAAGACCGCTTTACGATCAATTCTCTTCAAAAGTCCTCGTAGCACTCGACCGGGATCGACTTCGTAAAACTTATCGACGCCGTCGGCGAGAAGACGCCGCATAGAATCTTCCCACAAAACTGGCGACGAAATTTGACGAATGAGAATTTTCTTGATTTCGACCGGATCCGAATGAAACTCTGCGTCGACTCCGCTTATATAGGGAATTTTCGGCGCGGAGAACTGCGTGTTTTCAATAATCGGACGCATTTTTTCAACGGCGGGATCCATGATCGGCGTATGGAACGCGCCGGCGACAGCCAAGGGCGCCAACCGAATAGCGCCGGCGTCCTTCGCCAAATCGACCAACTTTTCGCACGCGGAGAGTTCGCCGGACGCAACGTAGTTTTTGGGGCACAGATAATTGGCAATCTTTAAAAAGCCAAGTTGAGACGCTTGCTCGCATAAAGACTGGACGACGTCGACGTCAAGTCCAATCACGCTGACCATTCCGCTCGGTCGCGCGTCGGACGCTTCTTGCATCGCTTGCCCGCGAAGTTGAACGAGTTTCAACCCGTCTTCAAAGGTCATGACGCCGGCAAAGACCAAGGCAGTGTACTCGCCCAAGCTCAATCCGGTGGTCGCGACGCAATTTTCAACGGCTTCCGGCTCCGTCGCTTTTAGCGCTTCTAACGACGCAAGACTCGTTAAAAAAATCGCCGGTTGGCTTTGAACCGTAGCGTCAAGAACGCTCGCCGGACCTTCGAAACACACCTTTGCTAGGTCGTAACCGACAACGTCGTTGGCGCGTTGGTATAAGTCGCGGATCTGCGGATACGCGTCGTAAAGGTCGCGACCCATTCCAACGGACTGCGCGCCTTGCCCCGGAAATAGTATTACTGTTTTCGACACAACATCACCATGAACACACGTAACGAGCCGCCCCTTCAAGTCAGTCAAATAACTTTTCAGGACGTCTAAAGGTTAATCAAACGACCAAAGCATTGCAATAGGCGTCTGACCGTCGCGCGCAAATCTTATCAAAAAAAAAGGGGAACCTCGCACGGTTCCCCTATCGTCTGAGATTCACGCGCCGCAGACGAGGTCCAAAACGCTCGAAAACGCTAAACGCGTTGCGCGCGAGACGTCCGCAGAACGTTAGTCTTGCGGCAAAACTTGCTTACGCGCATATTGACCGCAATTCGGACAAACGACGTGCGGCTGAACGCTCTGGTTACAACCGGGACAAATGATCGTTTGCACAGGCTTTTTGAAGTCGTGAGCACGACGGGAACCGGTGCGGGCGTTACTTTGCTTTCTCTTCGGAACGGCCATCTTTAATCCTACCTAATTAACTATTTTAAAACATAAACGCGCGTCGTCTCGACTCAACCGTCCAACGCGACGCGCGCGCTGTCATTGTCAAACGCGTTCTGGAACCGCCTCAATTCAAGCGACAAGTCGCTCGAAGCGCAGTCGTTAAAATTTGTCAACCATGATAAATCAAGAGGTATAATCCGTCAACCACCACCATATGGAAAAGTAGGAACTTTTTTCGCAATTTATGTCGATTTTAACGATTGCACAAGCGTTCCATCCTCTTCACACGGCGTTCCACGACGCGCAAGCGTCGCAAAAAAATACGGCTGAAACTGATATACCGCCGGCGTCCGCAAAACAAACGTCAAAGACGTCGTCCGCAATGGATTTCGAGTCAGTATAACAAAGAGAGGAATTTTGTCAAGATAAAGATGACGTTTTTCCATTTTTTGTTTTATGAGAACGTTTCGCTCATAGAATTCCGATCCCCAAGGGCGCCTTGCGAGGTCGTAAAGTTTCGAAAACGAAGTTCGTTAAAAAAGTTGACGCCTTCGGTTCTTATCGATAGAATAGTCCGAGGCGATCGCGCGAATGGCGAAATTAGCTATGCGATCGCTCATCGATACGATCTTATGATTCACCAGTTATCGGAGGCAGTCATGCAACGCCGCGACTTTTTTAAAAATGCGGGACTTCTCGCAGCGACCGGACTTACCGTTTCACTCGGTTCGCAACGCTCTTATGCGGACGACGCCGCAAACTTCAACACGACGAACTTTCCCGGCAAAAGCGGTAAGCCGCAACCCGGTTGGGGAGACCAACAGGTAGAACACTTTACCTCGTACTACCCGGACTTCGCCGATAAGAATCTTTGGATCCGCAAAGACAATCAGGTAATTGCCGCGTATCGCACGGATCCGAATCAAAAATACCCGTATATTTATCCGCTCGCGGGACCGATTTCGCGAGTCTCCGTAACGAGCGAATCGGCGCAACCTTGGCCGCACCATCGTTCGGTCTTTATGGGCGCGGATCGCGTCAACGGCGGAAACTATTGGCAGGAAGGCTCCGATCGCGGGCAAATCTTCAGCCAAGACCTCAAACTGACGAAAGCGGAGAAAGACGTCGTCGAATTCACCGACAAATGCGTCTGGAAGCATCCGAAACAAGAGCCGATTATTGAAGACGCGCGCAAGTACACGCTCACTTGGAAAAACGACGATTACTATACGCTCGACCTCGGCTTCGCCATGACGATGTTGCAGGACGTTCACATTGAGAAGACGAACCACGGTTTCTTCGGCGTTCGCGTCGAGCAAGACTTAGCGCCGCACGGCGGCGGGTCGCTCGTTAGTAGCGAAGGCGCGGTCGGAGAAAAAGACACGTTCGGCAAGCCGGCGAAATGGATGGCGTTCTACGGAAAACGACGATTCAATCCGGTCATTACGGAAGGCGTCGCCGTACTTTGCCCGCCGAAAGAACCGTTCGAGAACTGCCCGTGGTTCACGCGCGACTACGGCAATATTTCACCGATGCCGTTCCTTTTCAACGAAGGCGGTTTCAGCTGGAAGAAAGGCGACGTTCTCAAAGGCGTTTACCGCATCGTAGTTTTCGCCGGCGAACCCAAAGACGTCGATCTCAACGGTCTCTGGAACGAGCTTTACGCGTAAACGCCGATAGACTTGGCTGTCTAAGGAGAACGGCGTCGCAACGACGTCATGCGACGACGTTCTCTTATCTTTTCGGCATTCCTCACGATCGGCGCGACGTTAAGAACGCGCGTCGTTAAGAATATATGTACGAACCAGTTCAAAGGGTGATTCTCGGTATCGACCCGGGATTGCATCGCACCGGATACGGGGTCTTAGACATATCGACCGGGCGCGCTCGACTATTGGAAGCCGGCGTTATTCGTAGTCACAAAAAAACGCTTGCCGAGCGCATCAAAGAGATCTACGACGGCGTCGCGGAGGTTGTCGCCGACTTTCGTCCCGACGTCATGGCGCTCGAACAGCTCTATTCTTCTTATGAAAATCCCAGGACGGCCATTCTCATGGGACATGCGCGAGGCGCGATCTGTCTTGCCGCCGCGCAAGCGGGAATCCCCGTTGTCTCGTACGAAGCGACGAAAGTCAAAAAGACAATGACCGGTTCCGGACGCGCGCCGAAAGATCAAATTCAGCGCGCGGTGAAACTCGAGCTCAATCTTCCCGAAATTCCGGATCCGCCAGACGTCGCCGACGCAATCGCCATCGCATTCTGTCACTTTTCCGAAGCGCGCCGAACGTTCCTATAGGCTTGGAAACATTTGACTCTTTCGCATAAACGCAACGTTTACAACGAAAACGGGCAATCGCAAGACGTCCTCTCCTTGCCGCGCGCGTTCGGAGCAATCGCTATTTCATCGTTATCGCAGTAGTCATGACTAAAAAAAATCTTGTCGTTTGTTTTCGAGCGGCGCCTGTTGAAGATCGACTAATCAAAAGAATCGACGACGCGTGGTCCTCCGAGCTCAATATTATTAACGTCGGTCAATCCGACGTTGCGGAAGCCTTGTTAGACGCGGACTACTTTTGCGGGCACGCCAAGGTTCCGGTCGATTGGGATCAAGTGGTTGCGCGCGGAAGGTTGCGCTGGATTCAGTCCTCCGCCGCCGGCATGGACTGGTGCCTCAAACCGTCGACGATTCAATCGAATATCACGATCACGACGGCCGCCGGCGTTCTTTCCGATCAAGTCGCGGAACATGGACTCGCGCTCATTCTCGCCTGGGGACGCAACCTCCGATCGTTCGTCTATGACGCTCGCGTTCAAGAGGGCAACCCGGATTATCGCAAATTCAAGCGCAAGCCAACGTTCGATCTCGTCGGTAAAACGGTTGGAATCGTGGGACTCGGCGGCGTTGGAAGGCGTTTTTCGGAAGTGGTCGCGCCGTTTGCCGGACGCATTCTTGCGGTCGATCTCTATCCGGAGAACAAGCCGTCGCAGGTCGACGCGCTGTGGCCCGCCGATCGTCTTGACGACATGCTTGCGGAATCGGACGTCGTCTTTTTGTCGGCGCCGTTGAACGAAGAAACGCGCGGACTCTTCAACGCGAAAAGACTAGCGAAAATGAAGCGCGGGGCTCTACTCGCCAACCTTGCGCGCGGTCCGCTTGTGGATTCCGACGCTCTCGTCGCCGCGCTTCGAACGCGCGCGCTCGGCGGTTTCGTCTGCGACGTTACTAATCCGGAACCGTTGCCGGTCGATTCGCCGCTATGGGATATGGAAAACGTCCTGATTACCCCTCACGTCGCCGGACAAATCGGATGGCGCTTCGACGATATTTGCGATATCTACTGCGAAAACGTCCGTCGATACCGCGCCAACGAGCCTCTTATCAACGAGCTTCAAGGGCGAGGACGCGACTGGGGGTTCCCATTGAGAGACGGTTCCACAACGCTCTGGATCGACGTCAAAAAGAAATACTCAACGCGACGTCCCCTCAATCGCGAAACGTACGACTTCAGCGCCTTCTAATCTGAAAAATCTTTCATAAAAAACGCTACGGAAAGAATCGTCGTTCCGTAGCGTTTTTTCGGCTTATGAATTCAAGGCTTTACTTGAAGAAGTAAAAATCTCCAACTTGAACGTCCACCTCGGACGATTTCGAATTACATCCGATCGAAATCGCGTTGATTCTATTAGGATCAAAAGAGTCCGGAACGCCTCCGTATGCGTTTAACGAACGGAACGGAATGAAAACGAACCGCTCTTGACCGTCTGCAGGCGCAAAAGGAGCGCTGGTGTAATAGTAAGGTCCTTTGTCGGAATAGGTAAAGAATCTTAAACTCGCGCTCTCCGACTTCGGCGTGCCTTTAACGCGAAAGGCGACGCCTTTGAATTCGGAGAGATCGCGTTCGACAATCGTTCCTTTGACGTCGCGCAACGACAGTTTTCTCGTTCCTTCCTGGAATTTCAACGCGCG
>ONGM01000244.1 GCA_900317365.1 uncultured Planctomycetota bacterium | reverse complement strand
GCGGCGCCTGAGATCGTCCCAACGGGTTCGACTTCGAATACGATAACGATCGGTTGGGACGCGGTCGCCGGTGCGACGAAGTACTACGTCGGGTATCGGGTCGCGGGTACGACGGACGCGTTTACGCAAGTTTCGGTCAACGGTTCGAAGACGTCGGCGACGATCGACGGTCTTCAGGCGTCGACGACGTACGAGGTGAAGGCGCGGGCGATCGGGGACGGCGGCGCGCTCTTGAATTCATCGTGGGGCGAGGTCGTTTTCGTAGCGACGGAGAACGCCGTGAAGATTGCGGCGCCGACGATTACGACGACGAGCTCGACGTCGGATTCGATAACGATCGGATGGAGCGCGATCGAAGGCGCTACGAAGTACTACGTCGGGTATCGCCAACCGGGCGGCGCGTGGACGTCGAAGTCGGTGGTCGTATCCTCGTCTCCGAGCTTTACGCTTTCCGGTTTGGAACCCGGCGCGACGTACGAGTTCCGCGCGCGAACGATCGGGAACGGCGGAGCGCTCCTGAATTCTAGCTGGGGCGCAAGCGTTGTCGCTTCGACGGGCGGGGCGTTCGCCAATAACTACGGTGTCGCGGATTACATCGTCGATCTTTCGGAGGGCGAATCAGAAGAGAACGTTAGTTTTGAAGGGCGCCGCTTGGCGTTCTATCGCGCGTTTGAAGACGAGGCGCTTCGCGAGGAGCTGGCGTTAGAAACGATCGACGACGCGTTCGCCGAGAATCTCTGCGAGACGATCTTCGATTTCGACGATTTTGATCTAGCGTAACGAATCGCGCGCGGGCAGGCGCGGCGCGAGTCGGTTCGCGCGCTTGAGCAAGGGGCGTTTCTTCGGAAGCGCCCTTTTTTATAGAAACGCTCCCGCCTGTCGATCGTCCGAACGGAGAATCGAGAAGCGGGAGCGCGTTAGGGCGAAATGGCGACAGGGGCGACTTCTTTGCGTCGCGGACGGCGGTTCGGTCGAGCGCAGACTCTCGACTAATCGTCGTCCCACTCGTTGTATTTGCCGGGAAAACTTGAATTGAGGGACGCCCAGAACGGATGTTGACGGTCGCAACGCGTGCGCGCGTCTTCGAGGATAACGCGCGCGCTCGGCGGGACGCGTCCGTTCGTGGTCGTGAGCTTCTTCGCGTTGAAGACGACTTCGATTTTCCGGTCGAAATCGACGAGCTCCGGCGAAAGGAAGATCACGCCGCGCTTCGCCTTGGATCGGATTTTGACCGAGTTGTTGACGACCTTAAAGAACTCCGTGTCCGCCGTTATGAAATCCGGTTGCAAATTGGGGGTAAAAAGCGGGTCGACCATCATATGACTCGGGAAATCAAAGAGTTCGACCGACCAGAAGAAATTGTCCCACGGGCGCATTGAGTAGACGGTCTTCGCGTCGATCGACCAGAACCGCCGGCTCCGCGTTTTCATCCACTCGAAGACGCGCGTCGTCTCCTCCGAAAAAGGTTCCGCGCCCCGACCTTTGTAGAGGGAAAAGGTCATGTCGAACGGTTTGGAAAGATCCATGCCCCAGTTGAGCGTCTCTTGACTCGCCGCGAGCGTTCCGCCGTCGAGTTCGCCGCCGATTCCGTAGAACGACACAAACTCGCCGTTGCGCTTCAGCTTCTCCGTGATTTTCCCCGCGATCCCGCAGATCGGCACGCAGCCTGCCCAGAGGTCGGGATGCGCGAACGCAAGGTCCCACGCCAAACTGCCCCCGGAAAGGAACCCCGAGACAAAGACGCGATCGGTATCGATCGAGAAGGTCCTTTCCGCGTCGCGAAGACAGTAGAGCGCCGCGGCGCAGGCGGTCGCGGAATAGTCGTAACTTCGCGCCGGTTCCGTCCATTTCGGCGCCACGACGATGTAACCGTAACGCGTCGCCTGACCGTAACGCTCCATGACCTTCTTTCCCTGCGCGTTCGTCTTTTCGACCCACGGTCCGCACCACCAGTTGAGCTGCTGAATCGGGGTCGAACGCTCGCCGTGCAACGTGAGAATCGTCGGATATTTGCGATTCGGATCGTATTCCGGCGGGAGCTGAACGAGATACGTAAAGACCTTCCCGTCTTGGAAGGACGGAACGGTGAGCTCGTATTGGAACGGCGTCTCTCGCGCAGAACGCGGCGGACTCTTCGGCGGCTTCATGAGCTCGAGAATCATGGCGA
This sequence comes from uncultured Planctomycetota bacterium, assembly GCA_900317365.1. GTDB lineage: Bacteria > Planctomycetota > Planctomycetia > Pirellulales > Thermoguttaceae > RUG369. The sequence goes on along the minus strand of ONGM01000244.1, from coordinate 9,032 downwards.
TATGCTTCGGCGTCGACGCCTCTTCCGCGCGTATCTGATCCCAAAGTTCTTTGCGCTGCGCCGGACGAGACTCCAAAAGATATTTGCGCATGAGTTGACGCACTCGATAGAGGGACGTCGCGACCTCAAGGCGAATATCCGCCCCGACGTTCCCGACCAGCCACCCGCTGAGCGCTAGGGACAGCCTCTGAACGTCGTCGCGCGAACCGTCGATTTCCGACTGATCGAACGCCGAGAAACGTCCCAACGTATTGCTGTTGAGTTCGCGCGTTATCTCCTTGTAAATCGACGTCGCGTCTCGTTTGAGGTCCTCGTCTTCGACCTTTTCAAGAAGTTGACCGAGTCGTTCGATCAATTGCGCGCGCTTGCGGTCTTCGTCCTCATAGATTCGCCTCATGCGACGAATTGCCTGCAATTTCTCCGGCGCGACCCGATCCTGCTCAAAACTTTCCAGGAGTTCTTTGACCTTCTTGTGCTGACCTGACGCGCGGCGAAGCTCCAATTCGTTCACAAGACGTTCCGCCGCCATCTGCCGTATCAGACGCAACGCGATCTCCAACTTATTCGCGTATTCTTCGTCCCCCTGAAAATCGTTGACGATCTCCTGCAACTCCTCCGCCGCCTGCTCGTAGAGGGACGCCTGGACGTAAAACTGGTAGATTCTCAGCCGATCGTCGAGAGATTTCGGATCGATTTGCCGTTTGATCAGCGCGGAGAGCGTCGCGCGCGGAATCGAGTAGGGCGAGAGCCGCATATCGAGCGGTTCCGTCAGCCCCTGAACGCGCGCGTACGTCGGGGAAATTTCCGTAATTCCCTGCGGTATCGCCGTTCCGCCGGCGAGAATTGTGCGGCGTCCGAACTCGTCGAATCCGGAAAGCGCGCGATAGAATCCGAGCGCGGCGATGCGCTTCGTCGGATTGTTATTGACGCGCTGCGGGATCTTAAAGACCTCCATAGCGGCGCCGGAATCGTCCACGACGAGGTCGGCTACGTTGTTTTTCGGTACGAAAATCCGACGCAGTTGGTCGTCGATCACGAGAATCTTTTCCGAATGAACCTGCGCCGTGTCCCGCGTCGCCTTCCGCTCCGTCGTCTCTACGACCCGTTCCGTCGTGAAGATTTGACCGGAATAGAGCCGCCCGTCCTTCATGACGACGCGCGTTTGAGCGGCGTTTGCGTCGTTTGCGACGAGAATTGTCGCGACGAATAGCGCCGCGACGACGAGCGCCGACGCTCGCGACGCGAGATGTGTTCCACACGACATGATAACGGCTCCGTTGGTTTGGACGCGACGTCGATCCGACGCCGCGCGACGTTTCGCGCGCGGCGACGAAATACGTCGACACGCGCGCTTATCTTTTAAAAACGGCGATTCCCATGGAAAATTCCAAAAAAAGACGGAGCGTCCTTGCTCTTTGCTTATTTTACTCAGTTTCGAGCGCGAGGCGAGTTTCTCTCTTGCGCTCGTCGTCTTTTTTTGCTACCGTAACGCGGGACGTTCTTTGCGGAATGGTTTCCGGAAAGGAACGTCGGCGGCAGAATAGCGCGACGCGCGGTTCATGGAAGGACACAAAAATGACGCGAGAAGAAATCGAATCGGGTTTGGTTTACGCGCGAACGGCGTTGACCGCGCGAATGCGCGAGAACGACGCGGACGGCGCCGCGAACGTCGCTATGGCGCTCCTCGCTTTGGACGCCGCTCGCTCGCTGGCGCTTGGCGGAACGAAATCGCGCGCCGCGACGGTCTCGCCCTCGGCAGCCCCGTCGGTAGCGCCTGCGTTTGCCGTCGTTTCCGCTCCGGAAGAACGTTCCGCGAAGAATTCGGACGCGAACGCCGAGCCTTGGATTATCAATTTTGAAGACGCGAAACGCGCGCTTGCACAACGTCCGCAGGCTTGCGAACCGCGCGGCGACGCCTCGCCTCTGCGACGGACCGCGCTCAGACTCTATCGGGAAGATTAAAACGAGAAGAAAATTAAAGATTAAAACGATTAAAACGTCGTTTAGCCCGCCTTTTCGCGACCGCGCGGGACTCTTCTGAAACGCGCTTTGGAAACGCAAACGCGCCGCCGTTCGAACGCCTAACGAGGCGACGAGCGACGGCGCGCGTTTTATTTCTTGCGACGTTTAGACGTCAGACCTGAACGACCTGAACTTTGGGCGAGAGTCGATCTTGGAGCGCCGTCTTAACGAGGAGTTCCAAGGTGGCGGACGCGGCGTCGCAGTTTCCGCAAGCGCCGGTCAGGCTCAGGTAGACGAGGTCGTCTTTAATATCGACGATTTCGAGGTCGCCGCCGTCGCGTTGGAGGACGGGTCGGACTTCGCGCTCGAGGGTCTGTTCGATGAGCTTCGCCTTCTGATAGGGGGACGCGGCGGCGTATTCGGCGCGGACGCGTTCCTTCTCTTGGGCGTCGTCGTTCGCGTTGAGGTACGTCGGCGCTTGCGAGACGGAGCCGTCGGGGGCGACTTGAACGGTTGCGAGGGGCGCGAAGCCTGCGTTAGGCGCGGCGTTCGAGGAGGGCGTCGCGGCAGGCTGAGCCGGCGTCGCAGGTTGCGTCGGCGCGGCGTTCGCTTGCGCTTCGGCGACGACGGCGTCGAGTTCGGCGACGCCGGTAGAGCAGGTCGCGTTTTCCCAGACGTCGTTAATAATGTCTTGAATATCGCCGCGACAGGTTCCGCAAGCGCCGCCAGCCTTGAGCGCGCCGGTTACTTCGTCGACGGTTCGCAGACTGAGTTCGCGGATTTTGCGTCGGAGGTACGGCTCGGTGATTCCGAAGCACGAGCAGACGAGGCGTCCTTCGTTTTCGTCGACGTTGAGGCGTTTGTGCCCGAGCGCTTCCATATCGACGCCGCGTTTTTCCGCCCAATCGAAGACGGCGGCTTCGAGCGCTTCCGCGCCCATAACGGAGCAGTGGATCTTCTGGGTCGGCAGACCTTCGAGATATTCGACGATATCTTGATTCGTGATCTTGAGCGCTTCGATCGGCGTGAGGGAGCGTTCTTCAATAATTCGGCACAACGCTTCCGAGGCGGCGATCGCGGACGTGCATCCGAAAGTCTGGAATTTTGCTTCGACGATTTTATCTTGAACGGGATCGTCGTTCTTTTCGACGCGAAATTCAAATTTCAAAGCGTCTCCGCACGCGACGGAGCCGTGCTCGCCGACGCCGTCGGCGTTCTCGATGGTTCCGACGTGCGCGCCCGATTTGCCTTGCACGGCGTCCATAAAGAGCTTTTTGGTTTTTTCGCTGTATTGCCAAGCCATTGTGAAGTCTCCGTTTTGATCGCGTCGTCGCGCGTTTTGACCGAAACGCGTTGAACGTCTCGACCGCGCGGTCGACCGCGCAATAAAATTATGCGCGTTTTACTAATGCGACAAGGGGGGATTCGGTTAAAACGATCTTTGCCTACTAAAACAGTATGCAAAGTAGACGCCAGTCGCGACCTCGCCGACGACGACCTTGCCGACCGACGCGGCGCCGCGTCTTCGTCGGACTTTTTCACGTTATCTTTCGTATCTTTTCATAAAATGTGAAAATTGGTCTGTTGTAAGAAGTGAAAATTGGTTATCGTCGCGAAGTTGAGCGCGCTTTGCGCTTGGCGGAAGCGCATGACGCGCTGGGCGACGCAAGAAACGGGTCGCGCGTTTTAGAGTCCATATCGGAGCCGTAGGAAGTCGGTTCCGCGCTCGAGAGGAAGTTTAGCAATGGGCAACGTTTTGAAAGGAACCGTTTGGTTTGCGACGATCGTTTTGGCGACGATCGGCGCGTTGACGTTCGTTCCCGACACGGCGTGGGAATCTTTTCCGAGTTCGCTTGCTTCGACGCGATCGACTCTCGCGCGAATCGGAGTCGCGCCGGTCAAATACGCGCGCGCGACCGTCGAACCCGGCGTTGCGGAACCCATGGCGCCGAACGCAGGCGCGTCGATCCCTTCGGATCACGACTACGCGCGCGCGAACTCGAACGCGCCGGAGTTTGAATCCGCGCCGCGCGTGAGAATCGGCGCCGGTAGATCGACCCCCTCGGCGCAAGACGAGCGCGAAGAGTCGACGACCGACGAGTCCGCTATGGAACCGTACGCAACGGAAACGCGTTCCGACGGGTTTCCGCAAAACGAGTTCTCGCAAAACGTCGCGCCTGACCCGACGAGCGCCGCCGAAAATGCGACCCCCGCGTCGCCCCCCGCGTTTGACCCGCGCGAATTCATGCCTGAACGCGAGCGCGAAGAAACGCCGTCGGACGCTTCCGTCGACCCTGCGGCGCTACAAAATTCCGCGTTCGACGATTTCCCCGCCGGCACCGACGCGTCATTCTTCGGCGATTCCGTCGCGCTTCCCCCTCCCTCCTCGCCTACGACCGCCTCAAACCACGACCCTGCGGATCAATTTCAAGGCGTCTCGACCCCTGCTCCGACGAACCCCGCGTTCGCTAGCCCCGCGCCGGAAAAGGAACCCGATTCGACTCTTCAATCCCTCAACAACGTTCGCGAAGAAGTCTCGCGCCAGGTCGTCGACGATCTAAAATTAAAAAGTTTGGACGACGAAATTCCGCCAATGCCGCAAGTTCACCAAGACGCGGCGAACCCTGCGGCGAATCCCGTCGCTCAAAACCCGCCTGTCGCGAACCCGCCGGCTCAGAATCCGCCGACTGCGAGTCCGCAGTTTGCCGATCCGAACGCGCCCCTCGACGCCTCGAACGCTTTGCTCGACAATAGCGCCGCCAACAACGTAGCGAACACCAACGCGACGAACAACGCGGCGAACAACGCCGCCGCGCAATCTCCGAGTTCGAGCGCCGCCGACCTGAATTGCGCCCCCGCCGCGCCGAATCGTTCGACCCCGCAAGTCAGCGTTGCGACCGCGCCGAACGCCGCGCCGACTCCTGCGCCGATCCCGGCGCCGAACGCCGCCGCGTCGGAACTCGCGCAACTTGACGCGCGCCTCGAAGCGACGCTAACGTCCGCGCAACGCATTGAATCTGCGGATCAGGCCCGCGACGTCTTTCTATCGCTCAACGATCTGCGCCGCGCCTACGTCAGACTCGGCGTCGAAGATCGCGTTGCGCGCGCCAACTCCGCGCTCGATCAACTCGCGTACGAAGTCTTCTATAATCCCCAGCGCGCTATTCTCGAACCGATGTACGTTATCCGACAAGGGGACACGATCGCGTCGATCGCGCGGCAATATCAGGTGGCGCCGGAGACGCTCGCGGCGATTAACGGGCTTGCGCAAGACGTCAAAGCGCCGCTTCCTCCGGGCGCGAATCTGAAGGTCGTGCGCGGCCCCGTTAAGGCGGAAATGTCTGAATCGAAGAAAGAGCTCCTCTTGAGCTTTAACGATCTTTACGCCGGACGTTTTAAGTTTGGAACGCCGCAACAAGCGACGAATTTGCGCGGCGAATACGTCGTCGAGAGCAAAATCGACAATCCGGTCTGCGACGCGATCGATACGACCGGCGCGAAGATTACGATTCCCGGCGGAAGTTCGGAGAATCCGCTCGGCGCGTGCTGGATCGGTCTGCAAGGCGGCTACGGACTGCAAGGGACGAATCGCCCGGAATTGATCGGGACGGTCGTGCCTGAGAACGGCGGCTTTATTTTCAGTAATCGCGAAATTTCGCAACTGAGCGTCCTGCTCCCGGTCGGCGCGTCGGTGATCTTCAACGATTGACGCCCGCCTTTTCCGCCCGCCTTATCGAGCCTGCCTCGCCTTATGAAAAAACGCCGAATCGATCCTGCGGTTCGGCGTTTATTTTGCGCGCGTCGTTCGGGCGCTCGCCTTTCGGTTACTCGCCTTTGACGTCGGAATCCGCGCGCCCGGTTGTCGCGTCGCTATGGAGGCTGCGCTGCGTCTCGTAGAGTCTTTCGACGAGTTGGCGGAGCGGGTTCGCCTCGTCTTCGTCGCTCGTTATCGGGAACGGCAGGTCGGTGAAGACGACGAATAGGTACGGCCCGCAGTCGCTGTAAACGACGCCTGTGTCGTTGATCGCGCATTCGTCGTTCGTCGGGTCGCCGTCTTCAAATCGATTTGGCGTCGTCTCCTTCAAATTGTCGTAATCGGGGTCGGCGTAGGGGCCGCTTTCCCAGCCCGCCTTGGTCTGAATGGGGAATCTTTTGCCAAGGGTCGCTTTGGTCGCCGAGCATTTGGAAGACGCGTAGTAGGCGGGAAAGTTGCCCGGCGCGGAGTCGCTATTGAGGAAGCAATAGAGTCGCGTCCACATCTTGAACGTGTCCCTCACCGTGTAGGAACGAGGGTAGGGAAGGGTCGTGAAACCGTCGTCGACGCCGACTTCGCGACACCATTTCAGGAGCGGCTCGACTCCGTAGATTTCCCGCAACGTCTCGTAAGGCTCGTTGGCGGAAAATTCGACCGCGTCGCGCATATACGCGCCGTTCTCGTCGAGCGCTTTCGGATTGTCGTCGAGTACGGAACCGATATAGATCGCCTTGATCGTACTTTGCGTGCACATCGGGACTCGCGCGTTATAAACGACGCCCGATTGCGTTTTGAGATCGACCATTAGCAGCGAAACCTTGTGGTTCCCTGCGGATAACGACTGAATTTCCTGCGAGAGTCGATTCAGGGCGTCCTCGGAAGGCGTTCTTTCCCCAAAGGCGACGAGTTCCGAGCCTTCCTGAACGGAGTCGACGAGCGCTCTGATCTTCGGCATATCGTCGACGTATCTTTTGGCGTCGGCGACGTCGTAAGCCGGCGCGTTCCGAATCGCGGCCGGCTCCTTCTCCATAGGAAAAACGACGGGACCCGAATACGGCGGATCCTCGTCGGGCGTTTCCGAATAGATCGACGAGGCGTTCGTCGTCGCGCCGCAGATCGTCACGGACGCGCATAACGCGATCAGCGCCCACGCGCCTCGTTGAGCGAGCGTTCTTTTCATTTTTTCTTTCCTCGGCCTTTTTTCTCTCGGCGCCAATTTGTTTTCAAGCGTCGTCGTTATGAAAATTACACAAGTCGCCGTTCCCTGCCTCAAATTTCGGCTTAAATGCGGCGATCGAAACAACTGTGAATTATACCTCGGTCGACGGCGACGTCTAACGATTCGACGAATAAAAAACGTCCCGGCGGAAAAGCGCGCTCGCAACCGCGTCGTCAAGGCTTTGCGTCGGGGCTGAGGCGAAACTAGTCGGGCGTTCAAACGGCGGCGGCTGTTGCAACAAGGCGGAGTTTAGGGTATAATAGAAGTGCCGACGCGCCTATTTAATTTGTCGAATTGAATCCAATTGCGGTCGGCTGCGACCCTAACGCGTTGTTGCGGCGGCGAACGTCGTTTCCGCGTTGAAAACGTTCCACTACCGAAAGTCTAATATGCCGAATCCTGCCGAAACGTCCGAAACGTCCTTTGCGCCTCAAAATCGCGAGCGCGCCTGCAAGAATAAGACTTTTACCGTCGCCTCGCTCGGGTGTCCGAAAAATCTCGTGGACTCGGAATCAATGGCCGGGCGACTCACAAAGCTCGGTATGATTTTCGATCGCGAATCGGACGTCGTCGACCTTTTTCTGCTGAATACCTGCGGCTTTTTGCGTTCGGCGAAGGCCGAGGCGGAGGACTATATTCGCCAGGCGATTCGCAGTAAGGAGACAGGCGGCTTGCGATACCTGATCGTCGCCGGGTGCGCTGTCGCCTCGGACGGGGTGGAGCTTGCCGAACGTTATCCTCAGGTGGACGCGTGGCTTAGTCCTTTCGACGAGCTTCGTATCGGCGAGATCGTTGCGAAACTCTTTAATCGCGAGCCGTTCGACGAGGCGGGCGAAGGCGAGGCGGGCGAACCTTCCGACGCCTATAAACTCCCGCTTCTGACCGCCGAGCAGGTCGAGGCGGCGAAAGCCTACCCGCGCCTCTTCTATAACCCGACGCGCTCGATTATCGTCGACGACAGTCGCCGCGAACGCATGACGACGCCGCACACCGCTTACCTGAAGATAGCGGACGGGTGCGACCGGTTCTGCTCGTACTGCGCGATACCGAATATTCGCGGACGATTTTCGAGCAAGCCGCTCGAGACGATTTTGGAAGAGTCGTCGCGACTCGCCGATCGCGGCGTTCGCGAACTCGTGCTGATAGCTCAAGAGACGACCTTTTGGGGTCAGGATCTCTACGGCGAACCGTCCTTGAAGCGGCTCCTCGCCGCCTTAAAAGAGCGCGGTCAATTCGCTTGGATTCGCACGCTGTATTCCTACCCGACGCATTGGGACAAGGACCTGACCGACCTCTTTAAGGTAGAGACGTCGGGCGCGACCTCCGTTCTGCCGTATATCGACATGCCTCTTCAGCACTGCAATTCGGAGATTCTGGCGCGCATGAATCGCAAGGTCGATAAGGCGCAAACGCAAGATCTTCTCGCGACCTTGCGCGCGGAGATTCCGGAGCTCATTCTTCGTTCGACCTTTATCGTCGGTTTTCCAGGGGAAACGAGCGAGCAGTTCCAGGAGCTTGCGGAGTTCGTTGAGACGCAACGATTCGAGCGCGGCGGCGTTTTCGAGTTCTCCCCGGAGCCGGGAACGAAGGCGGCGGCGATGGAGAATCAGGTCGACGAGAAGACGAAGTCGCGTCGTTACGAGCGCCTTTACGCGAAGCAACAGCGCGTGTCGCATCAGTACGCGCGAAATCGAATCGGCGCGATTATGGACGTCCTAATCGATTCGCGCGCGATTGCGGAAAACGGCTCCGTGATGAAGAACGTCTGCCTCGGACGCACGTACGCCGACGCGCCGGACGTCGACCCGATCGTCTACGTAACCGGACGCGGTATCGGTCCCGGCGATATTGTCCCCTGCGAAATTGTCGACGCGCAAGGTCTCGATCTGATCGCCGTGCCGACCGATCCCGATAAGCTCTACGTCTCCAAAGAAGAACGGCGAGAAGCCTACGAACGCGAAGAGCGCGCCAACGGTAAGCCGCCCAAGAAACAGAAGAAACGCTAGGAAACGTTCGGACGTTGGAACCCGTTTCGCGCACCCGCGCGGGGAGTGAATCATCGCTCCCGTTGGTCGCTTGCCGGGTTGCAAACAAGGC
>ONGM01000245.1 GCA_900317365.1 uncultured Planctomycetota bacterium | reverse complement strand
TTTTGGCGTTTGTCCGCCGGTTAAAACCGGCGGCTTCCCCGCCTTTGGCGGGCGGCGCGGGCTACGCCCGCTCGGAAAACTTTCTCGTCCGGTGGGCGAGGCGCTTTCGCGCAATGCGTTTCCAACCCGGCAAGCGACCAACGTTCGGACGATTCACCAACCGCGCGTTTCCGCGAACCGGGATGAAACGTTCGGACGTTTCCATCCGAACGTTGGTCGTTTCCGAGATTATTTAAGGTATTCCCCCATCTCTTGCATATAGGCGGGAATATCGATATTCTGCGGGCAATGCTGCGTGCAGGCGCCGCAACCGAGGCATGAGCCGGGCTGTTTATCTTCGGGGAGGGCCTTGAGGCGTTGCAGGCGCCAGCTGGCGACGGCGGCGTCGCCGAGGACGGTTACGTCGTTTTTATACTCGTTGTAGGTCGCGAGCAGGCTCGGAATATCGAACTCTTGCGGGCAATTATCGCAGCAGTATCGGCATCCGGTGCAGGGAACCGAGGTCTTATTGTAGAGTAGGCGACTCGTCTCCTCAATTCTCTTGAGATCCGTTTCCGATAGGGCGACGTCCGCCGAGGCGGTCGCGATATTCTCAACGACCTGATCCTTGCGGGACATTCCGCTGAGGGTAACGGCGATTCCCGGGAGATTCATCACGAATCGCAGGGCCCACGCCGCCGGGGAGGCGTTCCCTTCGGGGAGGCGGGCGGCGACGTCGGCGGCAATATTGGCGAGCATACCGCCGCGAATAGGCTCCATGACCATAATCGGCAGGTCCTTTTCCCGAATGATCTCGTACATTTCTTTCGCGTTTCCGCAGAACCAGTCGTAATAGTTGAGCTGAATCTGAACGAAATCCCAGTCGTTCTTTTTGAGCATACGTCGGAGGCAGTCAGGGGTTCCGTGGCACGAGAAGCCGAGGTACTTGATCTTGCCAAGTCGTTTCTGTTCCAGGAAATAAGGAATGCAACCGGATTCGTCGTACGCCGCTTCCGTCTGGTCCATAACGCTGTGGATCAGGTAGAAATCGATCGAGTCCATTCCGAGTCTTGCGAGCTGGTCTTTGAACTGGAAATCGCAGTCGGGGTTCGCCTGAACATTGAACTTATCGGCGACGTAGTAGGATTCCCTGGGGTACTTGCGCAGAGCCTCGCCTAAGACGACCTCCGATTTGCCGCCGTGGTAGATATAGGCGGTGTCGTAATAATTCACGCCGTTCGCCATCGCGTAATCGACCATTTCTTTTGCGGCCGGTTCGTCGATCGGTTTGCCGAAGCCCGGCTCCGTCTGCGGGAGGCGCATCGCGCCAAATCCAAGTTTCGACAACTTGACGTCGGTTTTAAACGTTGAGTAGTTCATCGTTGTTTTATTTCTATTGGTTAAAGGGTAACGGCGAGCGTCGCCTTGCGACGACTACGATTCTTCTATACGATTATATTATACGTGCGAACCTCGCCAACCTAGCGGCGAAGCGAGGCGAGTCTTGAATTTTTATCGCGCGAAGCGCGCCCCGAAGGGGGAAGCCGTCTGGCTTTAGCCTGCGGACAAGGAAAAGCTCAGCCTTTCCGCGAGGCGCCGACGCTCAAACTGCGGCGGCGGTGTGATTTCAGGACGCACTGTGTCCTGAATTCGGCGTCGACATTAGGTTGTCGAGCGCACGCTCCAGCTTTTTCTTCTCGTCGCAGAGTTCGACCTGGCGATTGAACTGTTTTTCGCGCCGGATTTTATTTTCGAGCGCGCCGATCTTTTTCAGGAGCGCGTCGCGTTCTTTGGCGCGTTTGAGGGTTTCCTTAATCGCGAGGTCAGGAGGGAAGGGGGCGAGGGCGTCGCCGGCGATTTGGCGCAGGAAATTGTCCCGGGCGGCGTCGAGGTCGTAGCCTTCGAGGCGAATCGCAGGGGCGTCGGGATCGGGCAAAGGGGTCGAAAAGAAGGCGAGAATCTCGGCTTTCGGCGTGCGATCGGCGCGAGCGCGAATCTCCTTATATCCCATGGCGAGGCGGCGTTCGAGGGGCGTCGTTATCACGAGAATCGTCGGGCGGGGAAAGACGGAATCGACGGCGAGCGCGACGTCGCGGTCGAGGGTAGGGGTTCGGACGACGATTTCCAGAACGTCGATTTCCCGGACGGTTTTCCCGGCGGGGAGGCGGGTCGACTCTTCTGAGAGGGCGTGGCGCCAATGGATCGCGTCGATCTGTTCGGTAACGAGGCGTTTCAGTCTGGAGCGCGGAGGGAGCGTCTCGATAATTTTGTTCTTTGGAACGCGCATTTCGAAGACGGAGGCTTTCGGGAGGCCTAGCATTTTTCGCTCTCCTTTTGATCGAAAACGACGAGGAAGCAGACGAGTTCGAAATTATCGAGACCGGAAATCTTCGAATTGAAGGCGTTCGTCTTCGCGGAGGTGAAGAGGGAGTCGATCACGCTTTCCTTCTCTTTTTCGACGATCGAGCGCACGAAGGCGTCGAGTAGGCGCGAGTACTTCTTCATATTGCGTCCGTCGCGCGTTTCTCGATTGAAGCGCTTGCAAAGGGTCGGGTCCGGCGCGCGCTTCCCTTTGCACAACGCGCGCATGACGTCGAGGGTCGTCGTCGGATCCTGACAGCCGCGCAGAATTGTACCGTCGTCGCGAACGTACCCGACGAAATAGGGGAAGACGCGATTGCGATCGTCGAGATTGACGTCTTGCGACCGATTTTTGAGTACGAAGATCACGCCGGGCGGCGCGAAAGCCTGCGCCTCGACGCACGCGCAGAGTCCGAGGGGCGCGTCTTCGATCGCCTTCGAGACGGTCTGACTTGCGCCGCCGCGCCGATCGTACTCGAGGAGATCAAATCGGAAATGATTGAGTCCGAGATCGGTGATCGACAGTCCGTTCGACGTCTCTTCCAGATCGACGACCTCGCTTTTGAGCCTTTCGAGCTGCTTTTTGCGATATTCCAGCTCGATCTGATCCTGGCGGGCGAGAATGTTTTCGTCCCCTGTCGCCGCAATATTGACGATTTGTATGCGCGTTTCGACCTTCGTTCGCAGGTTAATATATTCGTCGAGGGTAACGTCGGGCCAGAAGTTGACGAGCTGAATTTTGTCGTTCGGACTCCCAATGCGGTCGATGCGTCCGAACCGCTGAATAATGCGCACCGGGTTCCAGTGGATATCGTAATTGACGAGGTAGTCGCAGTCCTGGAGATTCTGTCCTTCGGAGATGCAGTCGGTGGCGATCAGGACGTCGATTTCGCGCGGATCGTCGGGATAGAGCGCCGCCTTATCCTTGGAAATCGGGGAAAAGTACGTTAAAACGGCGTTCAGATCGCGGGGAACGTTCGGTAGCGTCGTTCTGCAGTCGGCGGCGCCGGTTACCATGGCGACGTGAAGTCCAAAGCGACCGGCGAATGTTGAAACGCGGTCGTAAAGATATTCCGCCGTGTCCGCAAACGCCGTGAAAATGAGGACTTTGCGATTCCCCGGATTGATCGGATTCTTGAATTTGTCTTCGAGTCTGCGGAGCAAGGCGTTGAGCTTGGCGTCCCGCTCCGGGGTAATCGGCTCGACGGATTTGCGCAGTTCGCGGAGAAGGTCGAGGTCGGTCGCCATATCGTTGCGCCAGCGCACGTAATCGAGATCGGCGAGATCGAACTCGATTTCCTTTCCGTCGGCGAAGCTCTCGGCGTCGTCCGCGTCTTCGACGTCGAACTCGCGATCGAGCGCGGACTCGAACGCGTCGAACCCGCCGCGCGTCGGCGCAATGTCGCGGACCTTCGCGTCGCGTCCCGAGTCTGCGTCGCGTTGGTACGCGTCGACAAGTTCGATTCGACGCTCGACTCGTTCGAGAATACGATTCAGCGTCTTCTTAAAAGAATCGACGGAACTCTCCATGCGCTTCATGAGGTTGATCGCCATGAGACGTTTTAGCCCCGTTTCGCGACCGGATACGGAAATTCCCAAACGATTCTGCGCGCGCGCGTCGCGAATCTCGTATTTCTCGATTTTACTCGGATGAAGGTACTGCGACGGCGTGTATGCGGAGAGGGAAAGGCGCGCGAGCTTCTCGAATATGTCGCTATACGACGCGACCCCGCGATCGAGCGCGATCGGCGTCTCTTCCGAGATCGGCGCGAGCCGGGTCGGAAAACGCCCGATTTCCGACATATTGTAATATTCCTTAACGCAGCGACGCGAGCGCGCGATCGTGAGCGCGTCGAGCGCCTTAAAGAAGTCGGGCCCGATACTCTTAACGAGCGCCTCAGGCGTGCGTTCTTCCGGCTCGCGACGACTCCATTCGGAGAACGCCGCCTGAGTCGAACGAAAGATTTCGTCGAGCGAACGTCCGAGCCGGAGCTTTTCGTCGATTACCGAGACGTCGCCGCCGTACGCGAGTCGGAGCTGATTCAGCAGATCGTTAAAACGCACGTTCACCGGCGTCGCCGAGAGCATGAGTATCTTCGTCGGCGCGCCTTGACGTATCACCTCGTTGAGCAGCCGATCGTACCTGTTCCCGCTCCCTGCGCCCCCGCGCGTGGAACCGCCGCCGTTCCGGAAATTGTGCGACTCGTCGAGAACGACAAGATCGAAATTACTGAAGTTGAATTGCGCCAGGTCGATTCCCCCGCTCGTGCGACCGCGCCGACGCGATAGATCCGTGTGAAAGAGAACGTCGTAGCGCAGTTTGTCGGCGACGAGCGGGTTATTCTTGTAATGCTCTCGATAGAGGTTCCAATTGTCCGCGAGCTTCTTCGGGCACAGAACGAGGACGTCCTTATTCCGTTCGAGATAATATTTCACGACGGCGAGCGCGGTAAAGGTCTTGCCGAGTCCGACGCTGTCGGCGAGAACGCACCCGTTGTACTTTTCCAGCTTACTGATAATGGCGATCGCGGCGTCCCGCTGGAACTCGTAGAGTTTGTTCCAGATCGCGCTCTCTTTGAATCCTTTAAGCTCTTTAGGCAGCTCCTCCTCCGAAGCGCCGTCGAGCGGCGCGCCGAAAATATGGTAAATTGCGACCTGATAGAGAAATTCCGGGGAATAATCCTTATAAACGGCGGCGACGCTCTCGATAACGTCCTCCGTAACGTCGAGGCTCTTGTCCGGATCGGTCCAGAAGGAATTGAAGAATCCGGCGTACAGTCGCGCGGCGTCGGCGGCGTCGAGCTTCGCGACGGGCATGAGCGCGCGACCCGGCTCGCGCCCGAGCGCGACCGCGTCAAAGTCGGGTACCGGAAGATACCAGATTTTGTCGACCCCTAAAAGAGGCTGAATTGCGAGTCCGGGCGCGACGGCGCGAAATTGCGCCTTCTCCTTCATCCACTCGGCGATCTCGCGCGCGACGGCGCGTTGCGTAAGCTCGTTGCGGAGCCTTACTTCAAATTCGCTATTGTAGATCGCCCGCTCACGATTCCGACGCGGTATATAGAACTCGCGCCCTTCCGCGTCCCCTGCGGCGCTCGTAAAAGTCGGCGACGTAAAGAGAAAGCGCAACTCGCGGATCTGATCGAGCCGCGTTTTAAGAAGATGGAACGCGTTGATTGAAAAAGAGTTCGCCGCGATCGAAAGAACGCTTTCCGGCGCGATTTGCGCGTCCAAATCGTCGCCAAGCGTCTCGTTAATATTGTCTATGACTTTCATGCCCGCGTTAGTTCAACTTACCCTTCCGCCCTGCGTCGACGCGTCCGCCGAACGACGTCGCAGGCTGCGTTTCGCTAACAATATTCCAAGCGTCGAGGTTCCAAGAGACGAGCCGCCGGTTTCCGCGCGCAACTGAAGAACTCGTCGGCGGGAACCGCGATTTCGCGAAAGCGGCGCGTGGGAATTTCGTAGGTTCCCCAGCGCGGCGAGATCATGCGCGCTTCGCGGAGATAGAGCTTGACCGGCGTTACAAAGAACGCGTAACGTTCGCCGCGATACGTAAAGAGCGAGTCGCGCGGCGCGGGAGACTTCTCGCCGAGCACGCGATACGCAAAGACGAACGCGGAACGATCGCGATACGTTTCGCCGTCGCCGGAGAGAATCTCCTCCCAACGGAGCAGTCCGGCGACGTCGTCCCGCGTTATCCAGTTCTTCCAATATCGAGCGCGCCGCGTTCCGCCGGGAAAGCGGCGACCTTTGACGTCGATTATCCAGTTGACCCCGTCTTTACGCGACACGACGTCGTCGAAATTTTTTAGCGTCGCGCCGTTGTCGAGTAGAAAACGACGCTCCTGACGATTCGATAGGAACGGACGCTCAATTGACCGCAAATAGCGTTCAAACGCGATTTCGTATAGGTTCTTTTCCATGAGCGTCCGTTCTTCGTTCGTCCGTGAGTCGGTATCGAGCTAGTTGATCGAGCTAGTTGATATCGAGCAGGTCGTGGATCATATTAATGAGAACCGAGATTTCGAACGGCTTGTTCAAGTAGCCGTCGACGCCGAGACTTTCGGCGTATTCGCGATGACGTTTTCCGTCGTTCGCCGTGATCATAATGACGCGCGTCGGAATCGATTCAAATTGCCGCAACGTTTCGAGCACGAGGAACCCGCTGCGTTTCGGGAGCATCATGTCGAGGATAACAAGGTCGGGGCGGCTTTGTTGCACAAGCGCGATACCGGTCGCGCCGTCGTGCGCCGTTATGACTTCAAACCCGTTCGATTCAAGCGCTAATTTAATGGTTTCGACGACTTCACGGTCGTCGTCGATTACAAGGATGCGACTTCTAAGATCGTTTGAATGAGGAGTGTACATCTTTCGCTGTTTCATTATTTGGCGCGCGACTTACGCAGACCGCGCGCGTTTGCGTCGCTAGGACTTCAGACAAGTAGACGAGCAGAAATCAACGGTCGGCGCGCGGCGTTCGGTCGCGCGCCGACGCTAGCGCGCGTTAGCGTCCGGGCAACTTTTCAAATTCGGCGGGCTCGCCGCGCAAAATTTTCGCTTCCAGGATCTTGTCGGGAGCGACGTCCGATTCTTGTTCCGGATCGATTCTCTGAATATCGGAGAGAATTTCGATACCGTCGATCACGCGTCCGAAGACGGTGTGACGATCGTCGAGGAACGACGTCGGCGTAAAGGTAATGAAGAACTGCGATCCTCCGGTGTTCGGACCGGCGTTCGCCATGGAGAGGGAGCCGCGGAAGTGTCCGCGCGCGTCTTTGCGAGTTTGTTCGTCGCGAATGGAGTATCCGGGGCCGCCGGTTCCCGTGCCCGTCGGATCGCCGCCTTGCGCCATGAAGTACGGCAGAACGCGGTGGAACGGCACGTCGGTGTAGAATCCGCTCTTAACGAGCGACAGGAAGTTATTGACCGCGATCGGCGCTTGGTTCAGGAAGAGCTCGACCGTAATGTCGCCTTTCGTCGTGTGAAGAAGAACGCGCGGAAGATTGTCCGCTTTCTCTTCTTGCGCGCGAATCTCTTGCTCGACCGGCCAGGACTTCTGATAGAGCGGCAGCACGTTAAAGAGATTTGCGGTCAGGTTCATTTTGTTGTCGGGATCGGCGGTCGCTAGCACGTCTTTTTCTTTAGCGATATCGCGCCACGCGACGGCGTCGTCGAGGTGCATTGTGCAGAACGCGGCGAACGCGGCGTACGCGTAAAGAAGATCGCCGTTTTCCGGAAGCGGATAGTTGAAGATCGATTTCGCAATTTGATACGCGGTTTCGTAGTCTTCGCGCGAGACGACGGACCAGTGCAGCATCGAGCAGAGGAACGCGCGCAGTTCGGGATCGTCCCCTTTGACGGAGCTATACGCGTCGATTCCGAGCGGCACGAGCGCTTTCTGCTGACGTTGCGCTTCTTCGACGAGCGGCGTGAACTCGGCGATGATCGCGTCTTTCTCTTCCGCAGTCGCGGTCTGATACGACTCTTTGAGCGTGCGGAGCTTTTTGAGCGATTCCTTATATTTATTCATTTCGTCGACGAATTTGTCGAACTGAGGAGTGGTCTCTTTTAACGCCGCCGCGCCGGCGGGCGCGGACTCGGCGGACTGCTGGTCCTGCGCGACGGACGCGCCGCAGAAAGCGCAAAGAAGCGTCGCGAACGCGAAAAGAAGCGCTTTTTTCATAATAATACCGTTTCCATAAATACGTTGTATGGCTCGAACTCGCGCGGCGCCGAAATATGAACTCGGCGGCGATAAGTTTGAGCCGAGGGCGTCTGGCGCGCGGAGGAAAATCGGATAAAATACACGCGTTGACCGACGTTCCGGCGCCGACGAGCGTCGCGTTGAGCGGACGCCTAGTTACAGTATATAAAAACGCGCGAAAAGTTTCAAGTCGCTTCCGGCGCTTTTTCCTGACGCGCAATCTTTTAAGCGGATTTTAAGTGTGAAACATTCCAGGTCGCGCAAAAGTCGCCGCGAAAACTACGCGGAATTCGAGAGCGCTGCGGACGACGTTACAATCTCGCCGTTCGTGTCAAGCGCGGAGATCTATCGTCGGTTCGGCTCACCGGACGCCGGCGCGTCCTCGAAGGATCGCGGCGCGCGAGACGCCTTTGGAGACGAAGATTCCGACCTATGGAACAAAGGCTCGTCGAATTTCCGGAAACGACGTCGAGACGCCCTCTCAAAAGGTCGCGGCGCGAAAGGCTGGGCAAAAGATCAGGCAAAGGATCAGAACGCCGAAGAGAACTCCGAAGCGACGAAGCCGAAGCGGTCGAAGCGCAATAAGAACGTCGGAAGCGAGCCGGGAGATCGAGGGGAATCGGTCGGTCTGCGCGTTATCGGCGGCGCTTTGCGCGGGTCGAAGTTGGAATACGGCGGCGACCGACGCGTTCGACCTATGAAAGAACGCGTTCGAGAAGCGATCTTTAACCTTTTAGGCGAGGACCCGAAAGGACGGCACGTTATCGACCTATTCGCGGGAACCGGCGCGCTGACCTTCGAGGCGATTAGTCGCGGCGCGCTCTCGGCGACGATGATCGAAGTGCACTTTCCAACGGCCAGGGTCGCGCGCCGAAACGTCGACTTCCTGGAAACTCGACTACCGGGAACCGCCGCGAAGATCGAGCTGATTACGACCGACGTCTACTTCTGGGCGCGCAATCTTGCGGCGACCGACCCGGACGCGCCGCCGCCGACTTCCAAGATTGAGAATATTTCCCAGGCGCGACTCCCGCGCGATATTCCCTGGCTCGTCTTCTGCTCGCCTCCTTACGATTTCTGGATCGATCGTCAGGCGGAAACGCTCGCGTTGTTGCGCGTCTTGCGCGATCGCGCGCCGGAAGGGTCCGTCTTCGTCGTGGAGTCGGACGATCGATTTGATTTCGACCTACTTCGCGCCGAGATTTCGCCGAAGAAGCGGCGCTCGTACCCGCCGGCGGAGGTCGCGATCTTTCGATCGTAAGCGCTTGCCCGGCGCGAATCGAGCGCGCGACGTCTCGCGCTCCGCGCGCGGCGTTTGGTCGCTTGGAACGCGTTTGGGCGCGTTGGAGAAGGAAAACGCCGAAAATCGCGCCGATTCCTAGAAAATTCATGTTTTCCAACGCGCAAAGATTTGATATATTCCGGCGTCGGCGCGTCGCGATCGCGCGAGAAGCGTCGACAAGGTACGAAACAACATACGAAACGTTCAGAGGAATATTCACGTTATGAAAAAGACGCGCATTATTATCACCGTCTTATTCGCGTTTGCGTGCGCGACGTCCGCGTATGCGCAAATCGGTCGCGGATCGCTCGGAGGGGGCGCCGGACTCGGTTCGCGACTAGGCGCTCGCGCGCAGCAGCGAACCGCGGCGGAAGCGAATTTACAAGCGGATCTTCAAGCGCAGCAAGCGGCGCAAGCTCAAGCGACTCAAGCGCAGGCGACTCAGGCTCAAGCGGCGCAAGCGGCTCAGCGTCAGAGCGCGGCGACGACCGCGACGCGGGGTACGACGCGTCCGATCGCGAATCCCAGCGCGACCGCCGCAACCGGCGCCGCGACGCAGACCCCCGCCGCGTCGTCGGCGAAGAAGCTCGACGGAAGCGAATTAGTCGTTCCTCAGAACGCTACGTCGAAAGAGTTGCTCGCCAAAGCGTCCGAACTTCTCGCCACCGAAGCGTCCTTCGATACGGAAGCGGAGTACAACGCGTGGGTCGCTAAAATGCTCCAAACCGTCGGCGCGATCGCCGATAAAGTCCTCGCGATGAATCCTACGGACGACGCGGAGTTTATCGAAGCGATCACCGTCAAAGGGCAGGTCCTCTGCTACCAAGCGTCGATCAATCCGCAAGCGCTCGCGCGCCTTAAGGCGTACGCCGACGCGTTGAGCAAGAACGCGCGCGCGCAAAGCCTGCCGGACGGCAAAGACGCCGCGCTCGCGTTCATGGGCGTCTACCACCAGGCGAAAGTCGCGGAAATCGCCGAGAATAACGGAACCGAGAAAGACCTCGTCGCCGCAATGGCCGCCGTCGCCGCGTTTATTAAGGCGAATCCGGAAGCCTCCGATATGACCGTCGACCTCGTTTATCCCGTCGCGATCGTCGCCGAAAACGTTAAGAACCCGAAGTTGCCGGCGCAAATCTGGACCCCGATTCGCAAAATTCTCGCCGATTCAGACTCTCCGCGCGCGAAATCGGCGCTCGTTATGCTCGAAGGCGCCATTCGCTATTCCGAGCTTGAAGGCAAGACGTTCGTCTGGAAAGGCTGCGATCCGGACGGCAAGCCGCTCGACCAAACGCTCGTTGAAGGTCGCGTCAACCTCGTCGTCTTCTGGGCGTCTTGGTGCGAGCCGTGCGTCCTTCTGCACAAGCAATTGGCGGCGCTTTACGAGACGTATCATAAAGACGGCTTCGAGATCGTCGCGTACAATCTCGACGGCGAAATGAAGGATATGAACGACTATCTCGCGAAGAATCCGACGCCGGGTATTATCCTTTCGGATCGCGCGACGGTCGACGCGAAGCAGACGTCGCTCGCCGCGTATTACGGCGTTACGGAAATTCCGACGATGATTCTCGTCGGCGGAGACGGCAAGGTGGCGGCGGTCGATATTTCGATCGAATCCCTTGCGGCGACGTTGCAGAGCGTCTTTAAGAAGCCGGCTCCGGATCTTCCGGGTCTTGCCGCAGAAGCGCAGCCGAATCGAACGGCGACCGGCGCCGCCGCCTCAACCGGCGCTTCAACCGGCTCTGTGACTCCGCGCGCGACGACCGGAACCGCGACCGGAACCGGCGCGACGACTACGCGACCTGCGACCGGCTCCACGACCGTGCGACGATCGAATTCGACGACCGGCGCCGCGCGTCGCTCGAACTAGTTACTCGATTTAGAAGACGTCTTATGAACGTCGGCGCGCGTTACGCGCGTCGAGACCGCGATGATTTGATTCGCGTTATTTGTAGAAAAAGGAGATCTTAGTGTCCTACCGATCGATCGTGTTGGTCAAACAAGTGCCCGACACTTCCAATATTACGGGCAACGCCATGAACGAAAACGGCACGGTGAACCGCGCCGCGCTTCCGACGATTTTCAATCCGGAAGACTTGAGCGCGTTGGAAGCGGCGCTTGAAGTGAAAGATCGTTTCGGCGGCGAAGTCGTCGTCGTTACGATGGGACCGCCGAAAGCCGCCGACGTCTTGCGCGACTGTCTCTATCGCGGCGCCGACCGCGCTATTCTGATTACGGATCGTCGCGCCGCCGGAAGCGACACGCTCGCGACGAGCTATATTCTTTCGCAAGCGGTCAAGACGATCGGCGACTTCGATTTTGTCTTTTGCGGTCGTCAGGCGATCGACGGCGACACGGCGCAAACGGGGCCGCAATGCGCTGAAAAACTCGGCGTCCCGCAAATCGCCTACCTGACGGAAATCATCGACGTCAAGGACAAGACGGCGACTCTGAAGCGCTCCCTCGGAAACGGCTGGGAAATCGTGCGAACGCAATTGCCCGCGCTCGTTACCGTCGTTGAAGAGGCGAACGAGCCTCGTCCGCAAGCGGCGATTAAGCTCATGCGCAATAAGCACAAGCGCGTCCCGTCGGAAGTCCCCGCCGACGTCGAAATTCCGAAGGAAGACCTCCTCGAACAATGGTCCCTAGACGATATTAACGCCGATCTCGATCGTTGCGGGTTCGCCGGATCCCCGACGAAAGTCCACAAAGTGAAGTCGATCGTTCTGAAAAAAGAAGGTTTCGTGAGCGTTGAACCGACGGAAGAGGGCGTTCGCTCCCTTGTCGCGGAACTCGTTAAAGACAACGCCTTGGGTTAAACTGCGGCGGTATTTTCGCAACGCAATACAACGCAAAACGAAAGTTCAGAATCAGGAAAAACGTTCATGAATAGAAAAAATCCCCAAGGCGAAGTTTGGGTCTTCGCGGAACAGGAAGACGGCAAACTCAACGACGTCGTTTTGGAACTCTGCGGTAAAGCGCGCGAACTCGCCGACACGCTCGGCGTCAAAGTCGGCGCCGTGTTGCCTGGTTATAACGTCGCCGAACTCGCCAAGACGCTCTTCTCATACGGCGTCGACGTCGCGTACGTCGTCGAGGATCCGAACCTGAAGCGATTTACGAGCTCGCCTTACGCATACGTCGTTGAGAAGCTCATTGACAAATACGCGCCTCAAATCGTGCTCTACGGCGCCACGCCCCTCGGGCGCGACCTTGCCCCGCGCGTCGCCTCAGCCACCCGATCCGGAATGACCGCAGACTGCACCGATTTGCAGATCGGCGACGTCGTCGACGCGAAAACGAAGGCGGAGTATAAGAACCTGCTTCATCAGATTCGCCCGGCCTTCGGCGGCAATATTATCGCGACGATTATTAACCCGGAGCAGTGGCCGCAAATGGCGACCGTACGTTCCGGCGTCTTCCCGCGCAAGGACCCCGACGCCTCGCATTCCGGCGAGCTGGTTAGGGAGGCGATTGCGATTCCCGCCGAGATTCTGGTTGTGGAATCGATCGAGCGCTTTGTCGCCGAGAAGAAGGTCGATTTGAACGGCGCGCGCATTGTCGTCGCCGGCGGCGCCGGAGTCGGAAGTAAGGAGAACTTCAGTCTGATCTTTGATCTTGCGAACGCGCTCGGCGGAGCGGTCGGCGCCAGTCGCGCGGCGGTCGACGGCGGATTTATTGATCGCGACCATCAAGTCGGGCAGACCGGCTCCACGGTCCGACCCGCCCTTTATATCGCCTGCGGCATTAGCGGCGCGGTTCAGCATCGCGTCGGAATGCAAGATTCCGCCAAGATCATTGCGATCAACAGCGACCCGAACGCCCCGATCTTCTCCATCGCCCACTATGGAATCGTCGGCGACCTCAACGAGATTCTCCCGATGATGACCCGCGCGGTTCGCGAACGCGTCGCCGAATAAGTTTCCGTTTCGCGTTTCTCGCCTTCTTTCCAAACGCGGCTTAGCCTAGATTTCAGGTCGAGCCGCGTTTGAGCTTTCTTGTGGGGGAGAGCTTGATTGAATCGTCTCTCTTGCCTTTCTCTTCTCCGCGCCGTCGATCTTTTCCGCATTTTCTATGAACCGGGGACCGCCTAGCCTAAACGGATTGACGACCGAGGCGTCCTAGTATTTTAAATTTGATAAAATGGAAAGAACTTTTTAACGTAGAAAATGTTAAAATAAGATATTTTTAATGATTATAACGACAATGCGAAGCGAGCCGAAAATTTTTTCGAGCGGGCGTAGCCCGCGCCGCCCCGCCCTCCATAAGGGCTGGGGAAGCCGCCGGTTTTAACC
>ONGM01000246.1 GCA_900317365.1 uncultured Planctomycetota bacterium | reverse complement strand
CCGAGGGAGGAATTGAGAACGATCGTCTTTCCTTTGAGCGAACTCTCGAAGGTGATCGCGTCTCCTGCGTTTGCGTAGCGTATCGCCTCGCGTAGCGAGATTATGCCGTCGTACGCGTCGACGACGTCGCTCGCGGTCGTTACGACGGTCGAGGGCGTTTCGATTACGGTCGCAGGGTCTAAAACGGCGTACTTTTCCGGACGCGGCGCTAGAAAGACGGCGGCGTTTATATAGAAGGCCTTCGGTCCGGACGGAGAACTGTCGGTGTTTGTGCCTATGCGATACGACCCCGTTCCATAGAACGTTTCAACGTTCGGATCCCACAAGATTTCACGATATAATAATTTGCGATCATTGAGGTAGTCGTCGTTCTTACCTGATTTTTCGTCGTCCGAATCGGTAATATAGAGACCGGTAAAATAACCGGGGTCGGTCGGCTCAAGACTATCGTCGACCGTATACCCCCAGCACGTTACGGCGTGCCCGCTTCTTCCGTCTTTATCCAGTTTAAGCCCGACGCCCGCCCCGCTTTGGAGATTTGACGCCACCTTCGCGAGGTCGGAGACGCCGAGGACGGACGTTCCAGAAACGTAGTCGTTTGCGGATTCGTTGTACTGAGAGAAGAGTTCGGCGTACGCCCCGCCGCCTGGAATTGACTGATGGCTCGAGTTTTCGCCGATCGCCGTCCAGGTCGACGTCGAGTTTGTCCATTTGTACAACGTGAGGTACTTGCCGTCGAGATACCAAGAAGCGCCGGTTTCGGCGTTCCCTCCGGAGTTCGGCCAAGTCCCGACGAAAATCGAGTCGAAGAATTCTTGCTCGTTCGCTAGCCCGCTAACGCTCGCCCAGCCGGTAGACCAGAGGATATTGCTCGCGGACGCAGCCCAGCACATTTCGTCGTCTTTCGTATTGAAAGCCGACTTGTCCGCGTCGTAAAATACGGAGGGACGTCCGGGACCGGGAACGGCGCCTTCGAGGTCGATCGAGACGTCGGGGAAAGCGTCGACGAGCGCAAATTCCGAAGTCGTGACGTCGTCGTCGAGAAGCGTCTCGGCAAGGTCGATAACGTCGCCAACGTCGCCGACTCGCGGCGAAACGCTCGTCTCATACGCGGCGGTCGCTTCCTCGACGGTGAACCCTCCGCCGATAAAGCCCGCGACGTGCGACGCGTTTGGCGCGCTGAACTCGATTCCGCGCCCTACGCTGAGGAGTTCGCGATTCTCGAGCGTTTCTAATTTGAGGTTCCTCGAACGCGGCGCGTTGCGCTTGTTTTGCTCGGCGTTTCTACCGAGGAAAATCTTTGAAATCAATGGCGCCGAAAATTTCATTGCGATCATCCGCCTTTCATGACTATTCGAGATTAGCCGCTAACCTGCTCCATAAAAATTCGCAAGTTTTCACCGTTCAGCGAGGGCGTCAGATTCGTTGGAACTGGCGCTTTGATCCTATCCCGCTCTCTCGTCGATTCTAACAATTGCGCGAACGACGTCAACTTTAAAACGGTCGCTTTGACGCTTCTTCTTGTTTTTTGGGAGTAAAGAAAAACTTTCTTTATAGCGCCGCCGCGTCCGCTCGCGCGAAGCGCGCCTCGCACTTCGCTCAAAACGTTTCCCAAAAATTCCCTAAAATAAAACAAAACGCCAACTCTCCTTTCTCAAACGTCAATTCTTTTAAAAATACAAACTCTCCACAAAATACGTCAAGAAAAGAAATTGGGCGATAACGTCGACAAATTTCATAGGTTTTTGTCAGATAGAAATGCGCGCTTTTTCTTAAAAAAAATATGAAAAAGCGTGTTTTTTCGATTGACGACGGCTCTCTTTTGGTAAAATACGTTAAACGGAGGAATAGGGTCGTTTTTGAAAAACCTATACCTTTTGGTTAACTCTTTCATATCTTACACGACATTAGTCCAGTGTGAAAACTAAATTTACCGTTACAAATTGGGAATCGTTACAATGAAAAAACGCAATCGCAATCGCTCTTTTCCGAGCGCTAAGGAGAGACAAGCGTCCCCGAAAACTACTCTTCTACGCCTGGAAGAACTGGAAACTCGCGAACTTCTTTCCGCGTCGCCCGTCGCTTCTAACGCGGCGACCGCGCTCGTCGCCGCCGCATACGACGAACAGATTATCGAATTGCCGAATTTCGACGTTCCCAACGCCCCCGAGAACACGGCTATTTCTATCGACAACCCGGATTTCAATCCCGATTCGTTCGACTTCGAATCCGCGCTCAGCGAACTTCAAGCGGCAGAAGTCTACACGACGACGAACTACGCGACGATCTTTATCGGCGCCACCGACGGCGAGCGCTCCTATAACGCCGCGAAGAAGATGTTCGAGACGTTGACGGAAACGATGCGCGTTTCGCCTGATAATGTCTTTATTTTCTTCGGCGACGCCGCTTCGCGAGAAGGGCGCGACTGGAGCTTCGCCAAAAACGTCGCCGACGCAAATTTCGAAAATCTCAACGACGCCTTCGCATATCTGAATCAGGTCATGAACCCTGAATCGAACCTCGTCTTCGTCGCGACGGACAACGGGGCGGTTGATCAGACGCTCTACTGCGATCGCGGCGCGACGATCACCGGCGCGCAATTGCGAGACGCGCTCTACCAGATTCGATCCGGTTCCGTTACGTGCCTCTTTCCGAAACGCGATCCCGGCGACGTCGTCGACGCGTTATTCGATCCAGAGACGAGCCTGAGTTACCAGGAATACGACAACGCCGCCGGCGAGCGCGTCGTTTACAATGGGAACGCCGTCTTCGCATATGAAGCCGTTTATAGTTTGGAAATTTCCGATTCCGAACAAGGGGGCGAACTCGAAAGTGAAATCGTCCTATCATACGCCAACGACGACGTTGAAATTGAGGAAATCGACGACTGCGGTGAAATCTCCGACGACGTTGTTGGAGAGTATCTCGTTGAAGCAAGAAGTGTCGTGGAGAAGATATGGCATGAAGGCAAAAAAGTCGTTAGGAAACTCGGTCGCTCTTTAGGCTCGTTTGCGGAAAAGGCGCTTAGCAAAATTTCGCCCAAGATAGGAAAAGCGGCGAATCAATTGATCACCGGGCACATAAGCGACGCCAGCAAAACGCTTTGGAATAGCAAGTTCGAACTCTTAGCGTCTGCCGTCGGAGCGTGCTTCGGCGGACCGTCCGGCGCGGCTCTAGGCGGCGGTCTCGGAAGCGTTTTGGATAACGGAATCACGAAAGAGAATATTTTGCAAGTCGTTACGAGTTCCATGGACGCGTTTGTCGGGAGCGAATTTGCGAGCAGTCTCCTATCGACGGCGAAATCGTTCGTCACGGACTCTACTTTCGTTCAGAACGCGCTAAAGAACGTTGATAAAGTCATTTCCGTCGTTAAAAAGACCGTCGATTCGGTTACTGTCAGCGTTGGGAACCTCGCCTTGGACTTGGGCGCTACCGATCTCGGTTACCGTATTAAAAATACGGACGTGTGGGAGACGATTTCAACTGCCGGAAAAAAATATATCGAGGAGGGAAAGTGGAAAGTAACGCTCAACAATCTTATTTCGAACGAGATTTACGAACTCTACGCGAAATTTAAAGTTCCTGCGAACGGTTCCGTAGTCGAAATCGTAACGCCCAACGTTACGTTCGTCGCCTCGCCTCAGGTAGAGACGCCGACGAATATTCAAGTGGTTAAGGAATCTTCCACGCAACTCAAAGTCAACTGGGCGCCGGTTCAGCGCGCTACCGGCTACGAGATCGTCGCAACGAACGCCAAGACCGGCGCGACGATTACGCAGACCGTAGCAAAAACGGAGAATTCTTACCTCATTTCCGGACTCCAGGACGCCACCGAGTACACAATTCAAGTTCGGTCGAAAGGCGGCGAGAACGTCGTCGTCGGCAAACGACTTGAAAAAGGCAAAGGGAACGGTTTATTTAAATTTCGTGTTGTCAACGACTACGCCTATCTTGCCGATTCCCTCTGGGCGGAAACGACGGCGTCGACTCCAATCACGTTGCAACTCGCGCCGATCGCGCCGACGGGAAACGCGACGGACGTTATGAACGCCGTACAATGGTCGGTTCCGCTCAACGGGGGCGACGTTATGCAACACATCGACGGGTACGAAATGCGTTATCGCACGGTCGGCGGCGCTTGGAAGACCGTTACGCTCACGGAAAACAACGACGTGTCGGACTTGAAGAGCGGACTGTACGAATTTCAATATCGTCCTATTCTCAAAGACGATAAATATATGCCCGCCGCCGTCGACAAGGACGGCTGGCCGATCGACACGACGTCGTATTTCACCGTCTTTGGACTGAGGAATTTAGTTCAATCGACGTCCGACAGCGCAAACGTCGGGGCGTCGTTGCGCCAGGCGATCAACGAACTGAACGCGAGCGGCGACGGAAATTTGATCATCCTCACGGAAGAACTCAAGGGGAAGACGATTACCCTCGGTTCTACGCTCTCGATCAACAAGTCCGTAACGATCGACGCGTCTCGCTGTCTCAACGCGGACGGAACCCCAGGCGTTACGATTAACGCCAACGGCAAACAGGCGTTTAATTTCGGATCCGGCGCGACGAACGTCGTTTTGAACGGACTGAAAATTATCAACGCCGGTTCGGCTTCGACAAACGGCGGCGCTATCTTCTCTGAAGCGAAGAATCTCACCGTAACGAACTGCGAGTTTGACGGTAATAAAGGCGCAGACGGCGGCGCGATCTACTTGAAGGGAACAAGTGGGACGCTGAACGTAACGATTAAGAACAACGTCTTCACCAATAATAAGGCGGTAAAATCTGGCGCCGCAATTTTCGTCAACGCCAATAATTCGACAGGCGCAATTTCGATCCTCAACTCTCAATTTATCGACAATAAAAGCGCGTTTAACAACAATTCGTTCGACGAAAATAGCGCGACGGCGTTTAACAATTCGTCTCGACACGGCGCCGCCGTCTATTTCTGGAACGAGAAGGCGACCAACAAGACTCCGACCGTCTCGATCGACGCAAGTTCTTTCCGGAGCAACAAATCCGTCGTTGCGGAAGGCGGCGCCGTCGTTTTCGACAAATTCGGCGCGGCGACGATTACAAACTCGGACTTTGACGGCAACGTCGCGAAAGAACGCGGCGGCGCTATCTTTATCGAGAACTGTGGCGCTAACGGACTAAAGATCGAGTCGACTCGCTTTACCCATAATGACTCCGGCGCCGGCGGAGGCGCGATTTGCGGTGAAACGAACTCCTCAATCGTAATCGGCGCCGGAACCGTCTTTGACGGGAACTCGGCAAGATTTGGCGGCGCAATCTTTACGAACAATAATACGTTGACGTGCGAAAAGGCGATTTTTTCAAATAATCAGTCGTCGATAAGTGAGAACAGCGGCGGCGCAATAAAACTAGACGGAACGTCGGCGACAATTATCGACACGCTTTTCTACGGAAACCAAGCCTATCGAGGCGCGGCCGTCTCGATCGATTCCGTCGGCGCGGCGAACGACGCTCAGACAAAGCTATCGCTCCTGAGCGCAACGTTTGTCGACAATACCGCGACGTCCGGCGGCGACTCTTTGCAAATCATAACGTCGCGATCCAACAAGAAGGCGACCGTCGAAGCGCATAATTCGATTTTCCTTTCGGAATCGACGGACGAAATAGACGTTCAGGGAACCCAAGCGTCGATTTCCGGCGACTATATTCTAGCGCGGGATCTCGGCGAGTGGGGCGCGGTTTCTCATTCGATAACCTACGATCCGACGCGCCCCCTCTTTGCGGATCGCGAGAACAACGACTACACCCTCGCGGAAGGCTCGCAGGCGATCAACGCAGGGTGGGATAACTACGCGCGCGACGGAGCGGTAGCCGAAGGGTATCGCGACCTTGCGGG